>JASGCF010000332.1 GCA_030054275.1 Limnohabitans sp.
AGCGCGACGCAAGTTCCGGCCGAGTCGCAGCGAGTTCAAGCGCGATGCGACCACCCATCGAATATCCAACAAGCGCGTCGCACGGCTGCTGCTCTATGCGCTCGGAAAGCGCGCGCGCTGCGTCAGCAATCGACTCGCACCCAAGCGCAACAAGCGGCACACAATCACATTCGATGCCACTTGGTAGTTGTTCGAGGACCTCCGCCCAATCGGCTGGCGAACCGAGGAATCCGTGCACGAGCGCGACGCGCTGCATTAGTGGAATTCCCGCCCGAGCGCCACAACCGCTGCCTGTGCCACGCGTGCACGACACGCCTCGCTCGCTTCGCGCGAAACGACGACTTCGATCACCGTCGCACCGCCCCGCTTCAGCGCACGCGCCATGGATTTCTCAAGTGCTGCACGCGATTTTGGTGCGTCGGTTGCCAAGCCAAAGCCCCGCGCGAGCGCGTCGAAACGCAGTCCATGCGGCGTTGTGAAGCATGCTTCAAACACATCACTGTGCTTGGCGATCGGCAAGTAGCGGAAGATTCCGCCGCCATCGTTGTTGAGTACCACCATCACAAGTGGGGTCTCGACAAGCGCAGCCAGTTGCATACTGCCAATGTCGTGCAGTGCGCTCACATCTCCGACAACAGCAATGACTGGCTCGCGCGTGGCATATGCATGACCAACTGCTGTTGCTACGAGTCCATCAATCCCACTTGCGCCGCGATTCGCTGCTGTGTGCCAACCGTTCGGCTGCGGAATGGCTAAAAAATCCGCATCACGAATCGGCATCGATGAACCGTAAAACATCGTGCCGCGCTTCACGCCAGCCTGCGCCGCACTCGACACAACGCTGGCAATCGCAGTCGGCTCGCACAAGGTGCGCTCTTGTTCGAGCGCGCGTGAACTTGCCTGCGTCGCAATTGCGAGAGCACGCTTCCAACCTGCGTGCGGCTTCAGTGTTCGCGAAGGGCGAAAGAGCGTTGCACCGGAATAGACAGCATCCGCTCGGTGTGCGGGATCGACACGCGGATCACCTGCACCAAACACGGTGACACCTTCGGATTGCGAGGCGATCCACGCATGCAAGCGCTTCGAAACAACGGGATCCCCAACGACTGCGATCGCCTCTGTGCGCAGGGCTGCATGCAGCGCATCGTTGTGCCCTTCAACGGCTGCGCGTAAGACGAGGTCCGCACCAGCAGTTGCGCTTCCCGCAAGTCCGCTGGTGATATCTGCGAGAAGTGTCCCTTTCCAACGCGCGAGTGCCTGTGCTGCCTGCGACGGCATACGACCAGCCACCACAATCGCCGAATGGATTTCCACTTCTGCGGCAACTGGCGGTAATGAACGGCGCCATGGTGTACGCGCATTGGTCCAGCGCGCGATCGACCAAAGCCAACCGATGTCCCATGCTCGCTCATCTGGTGCGAGCGGTTCGCGAAACTGCCAATTGACATGTACGGCGCCGCCCTGCGCACCGGCGAATCCGCATGCCCGCGCGAACGCTTCATCCACAGTCGAGAGCACAAATTCTGCGGCGATGTCCGTTGTCGGACACGGCAGATCTACGCTCCAACGCGCTGCGCCTGCAAGTAACTGCGACTGAGGAATCGCTTGATTGGCGCCGCAATCGCGGAGTTCCGGCGGCCGATCCGCTGCAAATACAAGGAGCGGCGTGCGCGTCATTCGCGCCTCGACCATCGCCGGAAGCACATTCGCAACCGCCGTGCCACTTGTCATCACATGCACAGCCGGAACACCAGAAGCCTTCGCAATTCCAAGCGCCAGAAACGCACCACCTCGTTCGTCATGCGCGATGTGTGTCTGAATCGACGGATGCCGCGCGAACGCCACAGCCAATGGAGCGCTGCGAGATCCTGGCGAAATCACCGCATGTCTCACGCCAAGTCGCGCACACTCTTCTGCAGCGAGCATGGTCCACGCCATATTGATGTTGGGCGCTTCGCGCATTTCGTGAAAGGTAGCAGGTGCGGGTGTTAGGTGGCGAGCCGCTCGAATGCAAGCAGTTTGTGGCCTGTTTCGCGCCATTCCTCTGCTGGGTCCGAACCCTCGACGATGCCTGCGCCTGCGAATGCGGTGAGTCGATCGCCAGAGATCAACGCAGAGCGGATGGCTACGGCAATTTCAGCTCCGTCACGCGAGACGACGCCAACTGGCCCCGCGTACAAACCGCGATCAAACGGTTCGAACGCGCGCAACGCTTCGATCGCCTGCATCACGGGCGCGCCCGCCACTGCAGGTGTCGGATGCAACGCACGAACAAGGTCGACATCGCTCACATCGGGTCGCAAGTCGGCAACGATGCGCGTCGCAAGGTGCTGGACATACGCCAGTCGCAACAACCGCGGCTCTGCATCGATGCGCAAACTTGTCGCGCACGCTGTGAGTGCCTCACGCACACGCTCGACAACCAATGCTTGTTCCCGTCGGTCCTTTGCGCTTGAAATGAGCGATTCACCAAGCAAGCGATCTGCGACGCCGTCAACGCCGCGCGGACGCGTCCCTGCGACAGCTTCGCTGCGCGCCGTTCGACCACTGCGCGAAACCAATCGTTCGGGCGTGACTCCTAAGAACGCTTGTCCTGGGCCGACCTCGACAAGAAAGCGAAATCCCCGCAATTCACGCGACGCAAGACGCGTCAGGACTGCAGTCGGGTCGAGTTCGCCACTGGCCGCATAGCGCCTCGTTCGCGCCAGCACGATTTTGCGTAATGCACCGGCGCGAATGCGCTCAAGGCCCGTGCGCACAGCGCGTGACCACTGGGCCTCACCATCGCCGTCACTTTCACGAAGCAGCGCTGGCTCGACAACGCGTGGCTGCAGCGGCTTTGCAAACGAACCAAGTTCGCGTTCGATTCTCGCAAGATCGACACCCTCAACGATGTTTACAGCAAGAGTGTGCAACTCGCCTTCGCGTCGAACTTCAATGGTCGGTAGCACACAACTCGCGTGCGCGAACATTCGCCATTCGTTCGCACGCTCGCGCGCGCTATCGAAAGGCATCGCAACGAACCAGACAGGCTCGCGACACGCGACGCAAGCCGGGTCCAGTACCAGTTTTTCATGTGCGCCGAGCGGCCCATGCGTGGCAACGCCAAGGCCAGCAACCTCGAACTTTGCACTGCGATCACGGAAGTACCGGCGACTGCCGACAGGCAGTGTTCGCAGCAGCGCAAGGAGGTCGACCGGATCGAAGGCCGCCTCAAAGCGAACGATCCGACCCGCGCCCACGCGATCTTCTGCAACATGTCCGACGAAACTTCGTACGCGAGCCGCAAGCGCACACGCGACACTCGCAAGGCTGCGCGGCGCATCGTCACGCAGCGGACTTTGTTCAACAGGACTCGCACTCATCGGGACCGCTAGGGTAGGCTCTGTCCGACGGCCCGTGCCCCCTGCTTTCCCCTTCAAATCGCAACATCCTGCAGTTGTTTGGTCACGAAGTTGTTTCGCGATTGCGTGATCGGGCCGTCCTTAGGACTGCGACTTTCCTCCAAAGGCGCATGCGAACGGCTCATGCAAGCGACTCATGCAA
>JASGCF010000333.1 GCA_030054275.1 Limnohabitans sp.
TGAGGACCTCTCTGCGCAGAGTTGGTTCGTCACGGGCAAGGCGTCCGGCGCCTCGGGAACGGCGGAACGCATCGCTGGGGGCTTAGCAGGAGCGCGGGTCGAACTGGACGCAACTCTTGCAACCACAAGTATTTCGATTGGCGAACTTCGCGAATTGGCCGTGGGTGATGTGATTGTCACCAATCGTCCAGCCTCGTCGCCGGTGGTGCTTGGCGTCGAGGGAAAACCGAAGTTCCTTGCGAAACTCGGGCAGTTCCGAGGGAACCGCGCCCTTCGGGTCGATCGATCGATCGCAGCCACGGAACGCGTCGATCTCGGTGCAGCGAGTTGATCGCTCGAGAGGGCTTTGATCGCTGCCGTTTCGGGTCGCGCTGCGGCGAACGACCCGCATCGAACGGCGCAAACTGCCGTCTTCATTGACCTTTTTGGGCAGTGGCGATATCCTCCAACCCTCGTCCAACGCGTTCGTTGCGTTGGGCGCGTCTGTTTCCGGTCAGCGACCGAGTGGTGAGTCCAATGCTTTCGATCCCCGGCGATTCAATCTCCCGTGATCTGTCAAGCGGCAGGACCGTTCGGGTCGGATTCCAGCGATGAGGCCGTTCTGGTCTCATCCCCGGTCCGTTCCGAGCGCGGTGCGATGCAGCGCCGTGTGTGGTTCTTTTCCGACGCATGCCTCGCAGTTGGAGGCCTTCGCGGCAAAGAATGCGCGCACGGATCGTTGTGTTGGTGCTGTCACTGTTTGGTTCGAAGGAGGGTGCATGCTGCTCTAAGGCATGCACCACACTCCCGAGTGGCTGACCGGCCATGCGTCCTTCGCGACGCGTGGCTTGTTTGTTTGGGGATCGCGTGAGTTCCCCTGAGTGAGACCCGTGAGTGAGGCCCGTGAGTAAGGCCCGTGAGAGAGTTCTTTTGAGAGAGTTCTCTTGAGAGCGTTCGCTCGCGTGGCTTCTCTCGCATGTCAGAGTCCACGCCGTGCGCTCTCGTGAGGCCGGCGTAGACCGTGTGGACCGTGTGGACCGTGTGTAGGGCGCAGTTTGCAATGCATGCCTTTGAATGAATGGCTTTGAATGAAAGGCTTTGAATGCACGAGTTTTCAGTGCAGGAGAAGGTGCTTGCGACCCATGTCTGCGCTCCATCAATTCAACGCTGCGTTCTGCGCAGTGACATCTCAACCGGCAACGCCGCCAAACGCAGCAAGGCAACAAGACAAAACAGCTCGTCCGGCAATGCCTGCAGAAGGGTAAGACACCATGAATTCCGAAACTCTCCGCATCCTCGACTCGATTGCACGCGACCGAAACATCGATCGCGAACACTTGTTCCGCGATCTTGAGATGGCGATGATCAGCGCAGCGCGAAAGCACTTCGATTCGCTTGACAACGAGGAGTTCGGTTGTGAGATGGACCGTCTGACGGGGCGCATCACGATTTGGCGCAACGAGATGGATGAAGAGGGCAATGTGGTCGGTCGCGAGGACATTCCGATCGAGCGACTCGGGCGAATTCCCGCGCAGACAGCCAAGCAAGTGATGATTCAGAAGTTCCGCGAGGACGAACGCAACTCGCTGATGGAAGAGTTTGCGAAGCGCCAAGGTGAAATCGTCGCTGGCACAGTGACGCGGCAGGAAGGCCCAGCGCTCATCGTGCAGGTCGATCGCGCCGAAGCGTTCATGCCGAAGTCGGAACAGATTCCAGGCGAAATGTTCAAGCCCGGCGATCGCATTCGCTGCTTGGTGCTTGATGTGCGCGATGCCGGAAGCCAAGTCAAGATCATCCTGTCGCGCGGAAACCCAGATTTCATTCGCCGACTCTTTGAAGCGGAAGTGCCAGAAGTTGCAGAGCGCGTGATTGAAATCAAGGCGCTCGCTCGCGAGCCTGGCCAGCGTTGCAAGGTGGCAGTTGCGAGCGTTGACTCGAAGGTGGACGCGAAGGGCGCGTGCATTGGTGTGCGCGGCAGCCGAATTCGCAACATCGTCGACGAAGTCAATGGCGAGAAGATCGACATTGTGCTGTGGAACGAGTCGAGCCAAGTGCTCATCTCGAATGCAGTTCGACCGGCTGCTGTCGAAGAAGTGAGCCTGTGCTTTGAACTCGGTCGTGCGACGATCATCGTGCGCGAAGATCAATTGTCGCTCGCGATCGGCAAGCGTGGCCAGAATGTGCGCCTCGCCGCGCGTCTCACGGGTTGGGATATCGACATTCTCACGCCAACCGAGTTCGCCAAGGGTCTTGAAATCTTGCAAGACACCATGCGTCCAATCGAAGGCGTGACCGACGAGATGCTCGACAAGTTGGGAGCCTTGGGCATCATCAGCGTGTTCGATGTGGAGGAGATTGGTGTTCAGTTGCTTGTCGAAGAGTTGGGTATCACCGAGGAGATGGCGGACATCATGTGTGCGTCTGCCTCAAATCGTGCGCGCGAAGTGGAAGTTGAGCGTGAGCGCGAGCAGGCCGAAGCCGCAGCGCGCGCCGCGGAAGATGCAGCGTCGACCGACGCGATTCTTGGTGGCGGCGAAGAGCGTGCAGCTGAGCCGGACGCAGAAGCCGAAAGCGCTGCAGATTCCATCTTGGGTGGATCGCTGCGTTCTGTGCGTGTGAACGATGCATGAGCCATGCATGAGCCATGCATGAACCATGCATGAACCATGCATGAACCGAAAGCGAATCATTCGTTTGTGTGTCGCGCCTGCCTGATGTGAAGCGGGCAAGTGAAGATGGGAAGAGTCGGACGGAATTGGGAAGAGATGCGTTCCGCGCGTGTGCGCGGGACGGAGCCGAGAGTTGTCAGGAGGAACGCTTGTCGAAGAAACCAGCCGCGCTGAAGGTGCACCAACTCGCGAAGGAACTCGGTGTGAGTTCCAAGGACATCGTTGCGCGTTGTCAGGCCGAGGAGATTCCTGACATCGTGAACCATTTGTCGCCGGTCTCCGCCGGACTGGCGCTGACAGTGCGCGAGTGGTTCGCAAACGCGGGTGGGGGTGCTGCGACTGCGACGGCAACCGCCGATGCACCGGCGCACGCGAGCACGGACGACGCGGTTGGCACCGAAGCCGATGGAGACGCTGCGGCGTCGAAGACGGCGAAGCGACCTGCTACGAAGAAGGCAACAGTCGCTGCGGACAATGCTGCGGAAGTTCCGCAAGAGGCGACGCGAGCCGTGGCGAAGCGTGCGACCAAGAAGTCGACGGGCGGGGAGGTTGCGGCCGAGACGCCCTCGCCAACACAAACTTCAACCCAAGCTCCAGCCCAAGCTCCAAATCAAGCTCCAACTCAAGTATCGGCGCAAGCAAGTGACGCGACATCATCTCGTGGCACCGGCGCAAAGCACGCTGGGCCGATCTTGACGCCCGACGCATCGTCGTCGTCGCCAGTTGCTCGACCCGACGCTTCAAGTGCGGGCTCGACAACGGATACGCCTTCGACAACTCCAAGAGCAACACCCGCGTCGCCCCGCGTCGCTGCTTCCGCGCCAACTTCAACAGAAGTTTCGGCGACCCCTTCCTCAAGCGCGGCCTCGGGTGCTGCTTCCTCAGGTGCTGCGGCCTC
>JASGCF010000334.1 GCA_030054275.1 Limnohabitans sp.
CTTCTGCACGCATACTCGGGTGACTGACACGTGCCATGCAGTGTCAGGCACTGCACGGCACGTGTCAGGCACCTTTTTTAGAGTTCGACCATCACCATATCGCTCTCGACCGTCTCCACCTTCTCAGGCGCGTGCATCGCGCTCGCCATGCACTCGAGTCCGGCGACCTTCGCCATCTCTGCACGCGTTGTAACGGCGCAGTAACCCCGAGCAACACGGCCACCACGCGCAGCACCCAAGTCGAGCGCGATCTGCGACTCGCTCTTCGCAAACTCGACAGGCTCGATGGCCTGCTCAAAGCTCTGCAATCGGCCGGTCGCGTTCTCGAACGAGCCCGCCTTCTCAACCCACGCAGCGCCGGGCAACACCACCGTCGCCATCGAGGTGAGAGCATTTGTCAATGTGTCGATGACGACCACCGAACCAACCGACTTCAACGCCGTCGTCAATGTCGGGGTCACCCAATCGCTCGGGTAGTTTCCTGTGACGATTGCCGCACCGTACTTGCCACTCGAAATCGCTTGCTCGAAGCCTTGCGCGTTCGCGACCGGCTTTCCGCCCGACAGCGCCTCAAGCACTCGGCGTACCCCGCGCGCGTTCGGCGCCTTTTCAGCCCGAATCGTGAACCCGCCTGGGAATGTCTTGTCCTCACCGTGGAACGGCACTGGCCCGACCGCCAACAACGCCTCGGCATCAACCGAAAGCGCGTAACGCGCCAAGTGGTACGCGTCCTCGCACGACAGCATTGGACTCACAAGCAGTGCAAGGTGCTGCTGCTTCGCGCGGACAAGCGACATCGCGCCGTCCACCGCCGCAATTGCCTCGCGCCACGCCTCCATCGGCTTCAGCGGATCGAACGCGTCGCGGCCCTTGATCGCGGGCAGCGTCAAACGCGCCTCAGAGTGCACGAACTTCCATCCGTAACGCACTTCGTCCGTGATCCACCACTGATTCACGGCATCATTCTGTCGCGGCTTGACGCGATACACCTGACCGTCATTGTGCTCGACCGAGATGTTGTCGCCGGAGGCCGTGATGCCATCGATCGATGGCGTCTTCTTCAAGAACCAGACGCGCTGCTGGAACAAGAAGTCCTTGTCGAGGAGCGCGCCGACTGGGCACAAATCGACCACATTGCCCGACAATTCGTTGTCGAGCGCCATGCCTGGGAAGATGTCGATTTGCTCGGTAGACCCGCGACCATCGACCATCAATTCATTGGTCCCCGTGACTTCGCGGGTAAAGCGCACGCAGCGCGTGCACATGATGCAGCGGTCGCTGTAGAGCAGCACATTTGGACCGATGTCCTTCTTCGGCTGCTTGTTCTTCGCTTCGGTGAAGCGGCTCTGACCGCGACCGTACTGGTACGAGTAATCCTGCAGATGGCACTCGCCTGCCTGATCGCACACGGGGCAATCCACAGGGTGATTGATGAGCAAGAACTCCATCACCGACTTCTGGTTTGCGACCGCCTTCGGGCTGTCGGTGTACACCACCATGCCGTCCGCTGCGAGTTGTTGGCATGTTGGCACCAACTTCGGAAACGGCTCCAACTTGCCAGTCTTCGCGTTGGGCTGCCAGACCTCTGCAAGACAAATGCGGCAGTTCGCGACCACCGAGAGGCCGGGGTGATAGCAATAGTGCGGCACCTCGACATCTTGATCGAGGGCGGCTTGCAGGATCGACTGTCCAGGCTTGAAGGATTGCTTCTTGCCGTTGATCGTGAGCTCTGGCATAGACGGCGCAATGTAGCCGAAGCCCCCGCAACGGTGGCCGCTGAGGTCGTCCGGAACCCGTTTCCCAAAAACCGGAACCCGTTTCCGAAATACTTGAGCGCCGAACTGCGACCACAAGCCATCAACGCAGAGGCGCACTCGCAGGAAGCGTGGCGAAGCGAATTTTGATCCGCCCGTCCTCGCACGAGATGGCTCGAACTTCCACCAAGCGACCATCCGCCAAGGAGATCCTTCGATCGGGGTACCGCGTTTCGAAGCGAGACAGTTCCTCGGCCAGGGTGCCCGCTGCGTCCCACCCGGCATCCGAAATCGGCACCGGAAGAAGGCCAATGCGCGCGGCCCCAATGTCGACCATCAACTTCGCATCGGGCGAGTCATCAAGTGCGATCGGAAGCCGCAATGTGCCAACCAGTCCAAGGGCCTCGGGTCCGACCGGCGCATCCACGATCAGCGCACCATCAGCCGCGCTGATACGCACGGTCGTTGCACGCTCGAAGGGCGCAAGCGACGGATCGTGCGCGATCCACTTGGGTAGCCGCGTCGCAAGCCACGCGTTGATGTCGGCTGGGTCCATCGCGATCGCCCATGCCTCCCCCGCCGGATCGCGAACTTTGGTCACCGCCGCCACCAGCGCCTGCTCGAGCGCCTCACCGCGAGCAATCGCGTCGTTGGGGAGCATCGGCCGCGCAGCGGGCGGGATCAGCGCAAGTACCGTCAGTGCAGCAATCGCACCGCAGGCGACCAGCACGACAGCGCAACCAAGGCGCTTCGTAAGAGACCGCTTGGCAAGAGACAGACTGGCAACTTCGCGTGGAGTCACATGCACAGGTTACGCGAGAAGCACACGGGCCCCGGCGAACCGAGGCCCGTCTGGATTGAGAAGCGTGTGCGAGAATCAACGACGCCGACGCTGACCAGCGAAGCCAGCGAGGCTGAGGAGCGCAAGCGCGCCCGGCGCGGGGATCGCAAAAATCTGGTTCGTCGAATCGAGGTCAGAGATCGTCTGATCGCCTTCAAAGAAGCCAATTCGAGTGTTGGGCGCGTAGAAGTTGCCGTCGCCGTAGGTCGCCCCACCGTTCGAACGCAGAATGGCATCGAGGTTGATGAACATCTGCAGGCTCAATGCACGCAGCGCAGAACCCGCCTCAAGAATCGCGAAACTCCGTGTCGGCATAGCCAAGGTTGGGTTCGCGCCGTATGGCGTGATGAAGTTGCCTTCACCTGGTGCGCCGCCTTCGCTTGGGCCAGTCCAAAGCGTGTACTGCTTTGTCTGAAAACGCCCAGGATTCCATGGCATGCTGGTGATGTACGACGCTGTATCGCCGACATCATGGCTGAACGCGCCGTCTGACGCGCCGAAACTCGATGCAGGCATGATGTTGTTGCCGAACACATCGATCTGAAGGTACGCGGTTGTGCAGCGCGTTCCACCCGTGTAGCGCACGCCAACACCCACGATGCGGTCGCCAGCCTGCCACGAACCCGAGGTCAGACTGCCAGCGTTGTCGCCGGTGTAATCAGAGCCGTTGCCGGCCGCGCCATCCGCGAGGCGATTTCCACCAACGGCCTGACCCGCTTCCAAGGTGAACTGCGTGCGGAAAATGTCAAAGGTGCGATTGGTCTGCCCTTGCACCCACACGCCAGAGGTTTGGCCATTCGAGATGAAGTCCCAACCGGCCCATGAGGATCCACCGTTGATATCAACGAGGCCTGCATGTGCCACGCTGATGAGGGTCATGGAGGCGAAGAGCGATGCTGTAGCGCAGGTGCATCGGGAATTCTGCATAGGGGGTTCTCGCGAC
>JASGCF010000335.1 GCA_030054275.1 Limnohabitans sp.
CTTTACGAAGTGCCACTATGACTCGCATCAACTCTTGATGCGCAAAGCGGCGACCACGCGGCCCCTGCGCGCCGCGATCGGCATCATCCGGCGAGTCGTGTTCTTGAAACCAACTCATGTGGCGCTGCCCCAATCGAGGATCTCAAGCAACTCTTCCGTTGCAGAGCGGTCGGATTTCGGAGCACAGCGCAACTCGATCGCTTCCAACATGCGTTTACGAGCACGGAAGAGGTGGCTCTTGACAGTTCCTTCCGGCATTCGCAACTCCGCTGCGATGCGCTCGACGGGCCAACCCTGCTGATGGAACAAGAGCACAATTTCTCGCTGTGGCGAGACAAGCGCGCCGAGGCCCACTGCCACCATGTCCTGCACGCGCTCTTGCCGCTCGCGGCTTTGCACCTCGAGGAGCGGAGTGTGCGCATGATCGGCGCGAAACTCCACCGCTTCGCTATCTGCCCGAGGCTTCATCTTCTGGCAGTGATTCACAAGCAATCGCTTGCCAATGGTGAAGAGCCATGTCGAAAATCGGAATCGCTCGTCGAAGCGGTCGAGTGATTTGATCACACGAACAAAGGCTTCTTGCGAGATGTCCTCAGCCAATTCAACCTTCCCGCACAGGCGGAACAGGAAAGCCTCCAGCGGCTTTTGATACGAGCGAATCAACAGCGCAATGGCCTCACGGTCTCCGCCGCGGGCACGCTGGATGGTCAGGCGTTCGGTCTTCGGATCAAGCACGGGACACCTCGTCAGACGCCCATCACAATCGAACGGGCCTGGAGTGTACGGCCATGCATCGGCTGCGTTCCCCACTTTGCAAGATTTGCCGTCGAGAGCCGCGAAAAACTGCATCGCTTCGAGTTGGCTCCACTGGCACGGTCGCGCATCGCGTGAGGTCGGGATGCACACCTCGATTTGAGAACCTCGATTCGAGAACCTCCATTCGACAACTTCGAGCCCAAACACATGCCCGGGCTTGGCGCCGTCACACCGAGCTCAAGCCCGCGGACGGCGACCAAGCCCGGTGGCATGGACGCAAGTTGAGGTTCGTGCTTAGGCCGCGCGAGCGCGGGAAGACCGCCGTGGCGCGCCGTCGCTTGCGAGCGCTCTCACCGCTTCGAGCATCTCAAAGGGCGAATCCGCGTCGAAATCGGCACCAATCTCGTCCGCAAGGCCAGGAGCTCGAGCAAAGACGCCACCGCCCACACCGATTCGCAGTCCGGGAACTGGATTCTGCGCGCGAACCATGGTGATGAGCCTGCGGAGCCGCGGCGCGTCAGGACCACCGGCAGCAAAGCTGAGTACGAATTGAGGCTGCCTTCGCCCAATTTCTTCGTAGAGGTCATCTGACTCGACGCCGCCCCCAAGGAAGACCACATCGAAGCCGTCAGCTTCGGCCAATCCAGCGAAAATTTCACCAGCGAGTTCTTCGGTGGGCCGAGGGCCTGTCGTCACGATGATGGTTCTGCAGCGCGAGGGATGACGGGTGAGCCCGCATTCAACCCGCTGCGCAAGTTGTGTGAGAAGCACCGTGGCACAGTGCTCCTGCACGGCCGTGATCTGGTCGCGTCGCGCAAGCGAGTCGACCATCGAACACGCTGGCCACACCAATTGGTGGAGCGCATCCGCTGCGTCATGACCGTCGTCGATGAACTCGCGAATCAAGTCGCGGCATCCGGTACGGTCGCCCTCGAAAGCACGCTGTAAGAAGCGCTCAAGTTGGCGAGTGGTGCGATTGGTGGGTCCGTTGTCTGGCTGGAATTCCTTGGCCTGAGGCATGGCCGTGCTCCAACGAAATGAATCGCGCCGTTGATCCTCAACGCCCTGATTCGGTTGCCGTCGAGCCGGATCCTCCGGCTTGGGTGGGTGCGGTCCGATCCATCGGACCAACCGTGACAACACGACCAGCCGTTCGGCGTTTCAACGAGAGAACGAACCGAGCAACGAAAGCAGGGAAAGACCTGCTTGCCCCGCAACTTTGGCGCGATCTGCGACCACCACACTCTTCGTGGTCAGGGCACAAGCCCCCTGCTGATGACGCAGGTGCCAAAGGTCAGCGGAGTCTGTTCGATGTTTGTGAAACCAGCCTCGGTCATGGCATCGCGAAGTCGGTCCCGATTGAGGAAGGTTTCGACCGACCGCGGCAAGTAGCGGTACGCGCCAGATCGGTCGCGCGCAAGCAGCGTTGCCGTCCATGGCATGATGTGGTGCGTGTACAACCGATTCGCTGTACGAATCAGCGCATTTCGAGGCTCGTCGAACTCAAGAACGACCAAGCGCCCACCTGGTCGCAGCACTCTGCGAAACTCTCGTAACGCGCGGAACGGCTCGGCCACATTGCGCAATCCAAACGCGATCGAAATGACATCCGCACTCGCATCCGCAAGATCAAGTGCCATCGCATCGCCTTGGATGTAACTCGGGACGACTCGCTGCGCCTGAGAAGCTGTGCGTGATGAGAACTTCGGCGCGCTTTTCAGCCGCGCAATGTCCAACATCGCCGGTGTAAAGTCGATGCCCACAACCGAACCTGCTTCCGTTCGGGCGAAGAGTTCGGTGAGGTCACCAGTCCCACATGCGACATCGACGACGGCGTCGCCCGTGCGGACCGCTGCAATGCGCACGGCGTGCTTTCGCCACCGCTGGTCGAGCCCAAACGAGTGCACACGATTATTGAGGTCGTACGCACCCGCAATCGACGAGAACATCGCCTGCACCTTGTCTGCCTTGTCGGCGCGTGCGTGCGGATCTGTTGCGAGTTCACGAGGTTGCCAGACAGCGTTCGGCATGGGCGCGAGTATAGGCCCCCATGCAGCCTTCACCGCAACCCGTTACATTTCATGCAAGATGATCGTCGATCTCGAAACCCGACGCTGGCAGCGCATCGACGACCTCGGAGACGAGGTTGCGTCCGCAGTGCGACGCCAGTCTGCGCATCGCTGGCTTCCGCCGGATGGTTCGCAGGAGTCACACGCTGCGGCCATGCGCGCGGTCGATGCGTATGTTCTGGTGGGCTACCGATCGCGCCTCTTGCGCGGTGCGATTGCGAAAGAACGCACGAGTGACTCAGAGTTCGATTCCGAACAGGGACGCAAGTTTCTCGCGATAGCCATCGACCCAACCGATCCTCGCGCAGCGGACGATGTGGAAACCGCGCGCGCGGACGGCGCCTCCATGCTGTGGATTGATCCAGCGCTGCAGGGCTATCACCCAGCTGATACTCGCGCGATGCGTGTCTTCGACCGAGCCGAAGCGGCGCAACTTCCGGTACTCATCGGATGGAGCGGCCCCCAGCCCGCGTCCGCGCGCATGGAATTCGCACGGCCGTACCTCTTCGATGAAGTCGCTCGTGCATTCCCGCGACTGTCGCTTGTCTTTTCTGGACTTGCTGGACCCTTTGTCGCCGAGACACTTGCGCTTTTGTCGAAACACGACCGTGCGTTTGCGACGACGGCAGGCATCGCTTCTCGACCTTGGGAACTGCTGCATGCGATTGAGTGTGCACGCGACCACGGGGTTGACCGCAAACTGCTCTTCG
>JASGCF010000336.1:0-1579 GCA_030054275.1 Limnohabitans sp.
CCCCGCGCCGCGCGATCCGTCGGTGGGGCGGTCGCGCCACATCTCTCGGTAAAACCCGCCTTCGGGGTGTGGCGCGAGGTCGAGCAGTCGGATGATCTCTTCGGCCGTTTCCGGACGGTCGGGGAGCGGAATGATGCGTGTCTCCATGCGCGCACCCTATACTCGCCGCCTGATTTCCGCAGCCACGATCTGTTGCCGCGTGCAGCGCGAAGGAAGTACCTCTATGAGCCCCGCCACGATGACCGAATCGAAGTCCGCCCGCGCGCACACGACCGACACCGGTTCCATTCTCGTCACCGGCGCAGGCGGCGAAATGGGCCACGCGCTCCTCGACGCGTTGGCAAAGCGCTACCACGGAACGCGCGAAGTTGTCGCCATGGATCTGCGCGAGTTGCCAGCCGATCGCGCTGCGCACGCAAGTGCGATGTACGCCGGCGATGTGAGCGACCCTGAAGTCGCGGAGAAGATCGCGCTCAAGCACGATGTTTCTGAGATCTGGCACCTCGCCGCGCTCCTCTCGACGCGTGGCGAGAAGAGCCCGGAACTCGCGCTGAAGGTGAATGTGATGGGCAGCGCCAACATGCTCAAACTCGCGGCCGAGAGCGCGTCGCGCCGTGGCACGCCCGTCAAGTTCATGTTCCCTTCGACGATCGCGATCTACGGCGTGCCGACGCTCGACGCAAAGCGCGCCGCTGGCCGCGTCGCGGAAGACCGTTGCCTCGAGCCGATCACGATGTACGGCGTCAACAAGCGCGCCGTCGAAGAGATGGGCCGCTATTACGCGCGCCACTACCGCCTGCTCGCGACGGACCGCCTCGATTGCACCGTCGACTTCCGCTCGATCCGCTTCCCCGGCATCATCTCGGCCGACACCGTGCCGACCGGCGGCACCAGTGATTACGGCCCCGAAATGCTGCACGCGGCCGCGCAAGGGAAGCCTTATGCGTGCTTCGTGCGCCCCGATGCGCGCATTCCGTTCATGACGATGCCGGACGCGGTGCGCTCGCTGATGGAACTCGCCGACGCGCCGCGCGAGAAACTCTCGCGCCTCGTCTACAATGTGGGTGCGTTTGCGCCAAGCGCTGCCGAAATCGCGGCCAAGGTGAAGGAGTTCTTCCCGAAGGCCGAGACGACCTACGCGCCGACCATCGAGCGCCAGCGCATCGTTGATTCGTGGCCCGAAGATGTCGATGATTCGGCCGCTCGTCGCGATTGGGGCTGGAAGCCGGAACACGATTTCGATCGCGCCTTCGCCGAGTACATCGTGCCGAAGATTCGCGCGCGGTACGGGTGTTGAGCGAGTGAACTTCGCGTGTCGGTTTTTTGCGTCGATTCGTGAGAAGATCGAAGTTCGTCGCGTCTGAACGGCGCGTGCGCGGCTCTCTCTCGTCATGCCTTCCGACGAACTCTTCCCGACGAACTCTTCCCGACGAACTCTTCCCGACGAACTCTTCCCGACCATGCGCGCGACTCGAGGCGGTGCTTGTCGATCTGTTGCGTGCGGAGGGCGTTCGCGAGAGTGATCTCGTGGCGATCCTCACCTCGTGGCGATCCTCACCTCGTGGGGCACTGTGGGCGG
>JASGCF010000336.1:1679-3529 GCA_030054275.1 Limnohabitans sp.
TTGATCCCTCGCGTGTTGATCCCTCGCGTGTTGATCCCTCGCATGCCCACCCTTCGGAGAGCTTCGCAAGTGGGCATGCCGGGTTTTATGGAATCCCGAATGGCCTGATCGCGCGCGAGATCGAGCGCAGGCTCTCAAGTGCAGATGTCACGCTTGAATCGATGCAGTCCGAGCCGCGCGTTTCGAGAGCAATTCAGATTGCTGAACTGCATCGTCTCTCCGTCTACGACGCGTGCTATGTGGCGCTCGCATTGGAACTTGGTGCGACCGTCGCCACCCTCGATCATGACATGCGGCGCGCTGCAGCCGATCTCGGACTGCTCGTGCTGCCAAGTGCATCCGAGGCTCGCTAGACTCCGCGCCATGACCACGCTCGCCGCTCCCACCTTTCCGTCGCGTACGCAACAGATCCTCGACACGCTTCGCCAGAACGGGCAGTTGAAGCATCTGCAGACGATCGAAGGTCCGATGGACGCGACCGTGAAGTTGAAGGACTACGGCGAGGTCGCGTGCTTCTGCTCGAACAACTACCTCGGGCTTGCGAATCACCCGGAGGTTGTCGACGCGGGCATCGCAGGTATCCGCAAGTACGGCGCTGGCACGGCGAGTGTGCGCTTCATCTGCGGCACCTTCGACTGCCACCACGCGCTTGAAGCGCGGATCGCAGAGTTCTACGGGGTCGAAGCCTCGTACACCTTCACGAGTTGCTGGAACGCGAACGAAGCGATCTTCCCAACGCTCTGTGACCAAGGTGACATCATCATCTCGGATGAACTCAACCACGCTTCGATCATCGACGGCATTCGACTTGCGGCCGTCATCAAGAAGGGCCTCCTCAAGACGGTCTACCGCCACAACGACCTCAACTCGCTCCGGCAGAAACTGGCCGAAGCCCGCGCCAATCCCGAGATGACAGGCACCATTTGGGTCGTCACCGACGGTGTCTTTTCGATGGAAGGCGATATCGCGGATCTCCCAGCGATGCGCAAACTCTGCGACGAGTTCGGCGCGTATCTCGTGGTCGATGACTCGCACGGCACCGGCGTCATGGGCAAGACCGGCCGCGGTACGCACGAGCACCAAGGCCTCGCGGGGACGCAGATCGACTACATCACAGGCACGCTCGGCAAGGCGCTCGGCGGCGGCGCGGGTGGCTACATCGCGGGCTCGCGTCGCGCGATCGACCTCTTGATCCAGCGTGGGCGCCCGACGCTCTTCTCGAACGCCCTCCCTTGCACGATTGCGTGCAGCGCCGACAAGGCGATCGAGGTCCTGATGCGCGAGCCACAGCGGGTCGCGAAACTGCGTGCGAATGTCGATGCGGCCCGCGCCGGCATCCGTGATGCGGGATTTGAAGTACTCCAGAGCCCGACCGCGATCTGCCCGATCATCGTCCATGACACTGCGAAGGTGATCGCCATGTCGAAGCGCCTCCTTGAACTCGGCGTCTTTGTGATCGGGTTCGGTTTCCCTGTGGTGCCGGAGGGGCATGCGCGGCTCCGGGTACAGATCTCGGCCGCCCATGAGGCGTCCCATATCAAGGCACTCACGGATGGCCTCAAGGTTCTGCGACGCGAATTCGCATGAGGCGCATGGGGTGAATTCCGAGAAGTATTGAATCTCCCGAAAAATCCACTAAGTGGCGGCAGTGCGGCCGTTTGCGTCGTATGTTTGCGGTCTGTACAACTCTGGAGGGGGTTGTGCGGGTTGGTCTTGCGGTTTGGCTCCTGAGGTAAGTTTCGTTCGAAGGTTGTCCAGCCTTTGAACAACCGCTCTCAGGGCTGCTCGAAGCAGATCAAAGCAGCATCGCAGGGAAAAAGGGACGCAACCGGTTGGTTCGCGGGGCTTTG
>JASGCF010000337.1 GCA_030054275.1 Limnohabitans sp.
AGGGCTGTGCCACAGTGCACGACTTCGCTGGCGCCGTGATGAAGCCGAACGCATCCGAAGCGGTCCACGAGCAGAGCCAGTGCGACGATGGACTAAACGCACCACGGAAGTTGGCCTGTTCAAAGAAGCCGTCGTTTGGCGCAGTGCCGACCGAGGTCGTTGCGTCATTGTTGGCGCGTGGGTCGAGACCAACAACAGGACGGATCTTCAGGAGGCCAGCGTTCGCAGAGACCGTTGCGCCACGGGCGATGCTAACGATCGGCGAGCCGGTTGCGGTCACGTTGTTGTTCCCCGCTGCGTTCACACCGCGAGCGATCGCTTCGGTGTATGCAGCTGGGTTGATATTGTTGAAGAAGACGCTGTCCTTGATCTCGTTGAGGTTGCCGTCCACCTGCGCGCGATACATCGCGCTTGGGTTCGAGCCAGCATTCACAGCAGGGAATGTGCTGAACGGAGTGGTCCAAGTTGCAGCCCATGTGTGGGTGCCGTTGAATCCGTAGCCAGCGCCACCGTCACCATCGACGTTGTCGATCGCAACGAGTCGCTCGCCCATATCCATGAAGACCGACTGACGAACTTGCACGCGAGCGTTGTCGCGGTACGCAATGCCGTGGTCGCCACCGTTCGAACCCGTAGCGTTATCGCCTGGGTTTCCGATGCAGGTGAAGTTGTAGACGACAGCCGTGGTCACTGGTTGGTAGTCCGACTGCTCAGCGCCGTCGATTTCGATCATGTTGTCGCCAACGCCCGAGCCCTGTGCGTTCGACGCTGGAGCGACCGAGTAGCCCTGCACGATGAGACCGAACTGGGCCTTGCCGCGCCAACCTTGATCGACGTCGAGGCTGTCGTCACCGATGTTCCAGATCGAGATGTAGTTGAGGTTGACCGTTCCACCCCAAATTTCGATGCCGTCATCGATGTTGTTCATGATCTCCATGTGATCGACGACGGTCTCGCGGCCGATGCCGCCGAGCGAGAGACCATTGAGCTCGTTGTTCAAGCCGATGACCTTGCCGCCGTAACGGAAGCTCACGTACGAGAGCGAACCGGAATCGTCGTCGTCGTTGCCGCCACCGTAGACGGTGTTCGGGTCAGAGGCCGAACCACCGAGGAGACCTTCCATGATGCCGATGTTGTTGGCATTCGGTGCCGCGCTGTTCGCCGCCACGATGTTCTCGCTGATGTACGCATTGCCCATCACGGTGAGGTTGCCCCACTCGTTGGCAGCAGCGCGCCACGTACCGGTCTTCGGATTGCCCTTGGTCCACGTCGCGACGTCGTTGGTGGACGTGAAGATGATTGGGCTCTCTTGCGTACCAACGGCGTTGATACGTGCGCCGCGCGTGATCGCAAGCGATCCACCATCCTGCGGACGGCTGGCGATCAGCGTGCCTGGCTCGATGGTGAGTGTTGCGCCTGGGAGGACGTAGACCTGACCCTGAAGGCGATACACATTGTTCGCGGTCCACGTGGTGGAGGTGGTGATGTTGCCGCTGACGAAGATTTCGGCTGCACCCGCGGCGTTGCCGAGGATGAGCGAGGCGCCCGTGACGAGGAGCATGCTGCTCACAGAGTTCTTCATAGATTCGATCCTTCTCTGATATGGAGTCTGGGGAGAACGCAACACTTTGGTTGTGTGCTCCGGTGAAAGAAAACTTCAGACTGCTCGCGATCCCCGCGAGGAACAGAAACCTACTGTGCGACTTGCGAAGGTCATGTGAATCCCTGATCAGGTTCCGCAAGGCTTTGGTTCAGAAAATGTTCACGACCCTGCTTGGACTTCACTGCACGGGCAACAATGTGCCCCCGATCTATTGAGAACTCGTGAAGGAATGATGTGTTCCGAGCGAGAATGACTCTGCAATCCACGGTGTCCGCTGCGGGCGCGGCTCGGCTAAGGTGCGCGACATGCTGCACCTGCTTCTTTCATCGGTTTTGCTTGCATCACCCGTCAGCGCACCGCTCTCGCCTCTCGCAACGAACAACGCGGCCTCTGCTGCATCACGCGCGGCGCAGACTGTTGACCTCTTTAACGGCAAAGATTTGAGCGGCTGGGTCGATGTCAACACTTCGGCGTCGACATGGACCGTGAGCAAGGATGAGACTGGCACGCCGATCATCAAGTGCACCGGCATTCCGACGGGCATCCTTCGCACCGAGAAGGCCTACGAAAACTTCGTGCTTGAATTCGATTGGAAGCACCTGTCGTACCCAGGCAACGCAGGACTCTTCGTGTGGAGCGATCCGTACTGCGCCAAGGGCGTGCCGTTCTCGCGCTCGATCGAAGTGCAAATCATGCTGACGCCCGACAACGTCGACAGCGAAGGCCGCACGATGTACACGGGCCAAGGCGACATCTTCTCGATTTGGGGCGCGAGCATGAAACCTGATCGTCCGCATCCGGGTGGCTGGGAGCGCTGCTTGCCAAGCGCGCGCACGACGAAGGGCGCTGGCGAGTGGAACCACTACAAAGTGACCTGCAACAACGGCGTGATCAAACTCGAGATCAACGGCACCGAAGTCTCGGGATGTTCCGAAGTGACCCCGCGGAAGGGCTTCATCTGCCTCGAAAGCGAAGGCACGGAAATCTGGTTCAAGAACCTCAAGATCACTGAACTCCCCGCAGCAACCCCTGCGCTTCGCGCAGAGATGTGCGCGGATCTCGCTGCTGCGGGCATGCGGCCGATGTTTGATGCCCTCACGATGAAGGGCTGGAAGGAAGGCGCGGATCGCGGTGAAACGGAGCCGAAGCACTGGTCGGTGTCGAACAACGTCGTGCGATTTGACGGCAAGGGCAAGAGCCTGTGGAGCAACGAGAGTTACGGCGATTTCGAGTTGCTGTGCGATTGGCGCTGGACGAAGGATCACCAAGGCAAGATGCAGCGTCCGGTCATCGGCGCTGATGGCAACACCGTGAAGAACAGCGACGGCAGCGACAAGACTGTTGAAATCGAGGAGCGCGATAGTGGCGTGTATCTGCGCGGAAGTTCGAAGAGCCAAGTGAACATTTGGTCATGGCCGTGCGGTTCAGGTGAGGTGTACGGCTATCGCACCGATGCATCGATGCCCGCGGAGATCCGCGCAGCGGTGACGCCCAAGAAGAATGCAGACGCACCCATCGGCCAGTGGAATCGATTCCGGATTCGTATGGTCGGCGATGTGTTGAATGTGTGGAACAACGGCGAACATGTCATCGTCGACGCGAAGTTGCCAGGCGTTGCGAAGGAAGGCCCGATCGCGCTCCAGAGTCACGGATGCCCGATTGAGTTCTACAACGTCATGATCCAGCGACTGAATTAAGTCGGTAACGCTTCACTCGACAGCGGTTCCAACGGGGCCGAGAAGCTCAGTTTGTTGCGGATTTTCCGCAGATACCCACAATTTCTTGCGCGCGGTCATTGCGGATGTCGTTTGCTCGGCGACACTCTGCACATGCTCGCTTTGACTCTTCTCCTTTCATCCACACTTGCGACGGGCGCTCTGACAACGGGTACGCCGTCACTCTC
>JASGCF010000338.1 GCA_030054275.1 Limnohabitans sp.
GGGATTCCTTCTCATCGTGAGTCAAGGTATTGCAAGCCACAAGGTTCTCTTCGAGGACGAGTTGCGCATGTCGAGGATCTGGCCGTATGCAGTTCGCGCGGCGAGGGCAATCATGATGGGTCAGCAGCCCTTGGTATCGCATTCGTTTCCTGAGACAAGTTGAAGTCGTTGTTCACGCAGACTCGCCGAGGGGAACGTGTTCGGCGATTCGCCCCGTGGCGCGATGCCAAGGAGCTTTACTCCGCATGGAACTTTCGACGCACAGTGTCTGCCGCATACAGGGCGAAGAAGAGCCGATGATGGAGGCTTCGAGAAGGTCGTTTCATCGTTTCATCGTTTCATCGTTTCATCGCTTCATTGCTTCATCAGTTCCAGCATGTCCGAGCGAAGTTCGGCAGGCGAATCGCGCGTGACCTGCAACGAACCTCGCCGTGACGCTTCATCCAAAACTTCCGCTTTCTGCGCGTCGCACCGGCTGGAGCTGACACGAACTCTCTCGTCTCTTTCTGATTTCGTCCATTTCTCCTGCTGATATTGGTGAACCAGAGATCGCTCTTAGCGTTATGTCTGTCGATGCAGGGAGAGACAGCTCGGCGGCACTTCGGCAAGTGTTCAGAAGCCGTCTCGTGCTCGTTCTCGCCCTCCGCCTGCATACTTTTCATCGCGCTGCGAGAGAGCGCTGCGCAATGTGATTACCTTTGGTTCGCAATCGGTCGAGTACAACGTTTCAATCGTGTACGTTGGAGTGGAGCACCCCATAGTGGCATTCAGAGATTCCGATCCAATCGATCCGATGCACGCCCAGTCGACGCCTGCGCGCGATCGCAGCGTTGGGCATCTCGGTTGTGCCCGTTGCCTGCAACCTTTGGGCGAATGGACTCCCGAGCGGTGTCCAGAGTGCGGAGCTGCGCTTGACTTGTCGAACCCGCAAAGCGTCTGCGACCTTCGCACAACAAGGCCTCACACCGCGACCATAGTGGGCTTTGCGGCCGGAGGAGCGGTCGGAGCACTGCTTGGCTTCGGATGGTGGTTCGGATTGATGCAGCACAACACGTGGTTGCCCATGCTCAACGTCATCGCTCCGCTCGTCTGCCTCGCTGCGATGCCCGCGATCCTGTGCGTACGGCTTGCGCGCGTCGGGCCAACCGTTGCCTACGCCGTTGGAAGCCTGAGTTTCATCTTCTGGGCGACGCTGGCGATCGCGATTGACCAGTTGCTGCAGGGCGTTCCGCTGACGGGACTCTCGATCGATTACCGCAGCACGTTGCTCGTGGCAGCTCCGATGATCGCCGTGGTTATTGCGATCGGTCTTGGTATCGGAGGACTGCTTCGGGTGATGCTGCGTCCGGCGCGGCCACGGGCCTGAAGTCTTGGGCGTGAAGACTTGATCAGCGGGTCCAATCTGCCTTTCAGCCCGAGTTTCGACCGACGGGGGCGTTGAGCACTCACAGGCTTCCCGACTCATCACCCGAGACTTCCGCGTTCCGCGCCCTCCGCGCCGTCCGGATTTTGCCCGGAGCGCCTCAGTTGCTTATGAGTTCGTGCATTTCGGTCTCGGGAACCGTGAACCAGAGACCTTTCGGTGCGCGGGGTCTCTCGATGCGCGGAGAGACAATCCACGGGCAGGCCCGCGACGGTCGGCCACGCACTCGGCCGCGCCACTCCACCGGCCCACCCCCAGAGACCTCCGCGCACGCAACCCCTTGTCGCAAAGGCGCGTACGCACGCCGCAAAACGCGAACGCCTCGGCCGCGAGGCCAAGGCGTTCACTCTGAACCGTCGGGCGCGCCAGTTTCGCGCGCGCCTCTTGAAGTAGGGCGAGCGAAACAGGTTCCGAACAGGCGAGTTGGCTTCCGATTCCCTGAGGTAGCGAGATGGCTCTTCAACGAGGTCGACTGTGCTGCTGGATCAATTCTTCCGAAGCGGGCGGAGTTCTCGGCGGCAAGCAGGGGATCGAATGCCGCCGAAACAAAAACCTCGCAGTGCCGCCCGAGGGCGACACGGCGAGGAGTGTGGTCGCCGACTGAAGTCGGCGTGATGTGCGAAGTGAAGGTCAGCGACGGCGGCGCGCGCCGAGGAGGCCGGCAACGCCGACGAGTGCCATGGCGCCGGGAGCCGGCACGATCGTGAAGTTTCCGAACGTTCCGGAGCTGCCGAACTCGGTCGCGGGAGTGGTAAGCATCTCGACGGCGTACTGTCCCGCGCTAAGCGAGAACGTCTGGCTGTAAGAAATGCCTTCGAGAACGTCGATCGGCACAATGGCGTCTCCGCCCTGACCGTCATAGATCCGCCAGATGCCGTCCGACACGACGTTGTTGCCCCAGATCTGGATGTCCGCCGAGCCGGTCACCGTGAAATAGCGAACCACGCTCAGGTACAAGGCATCCGCACCACCGACCGCGTACGTGAGCGAGGCCGAGAAGCCGGAGGGAGTGGCAGCCGTGACGCTCCCCGAATCGGCACCGAAGGACGCGGAAACCGCGTTCATGGATGCAGCTCCCGAGAAAGTGATCGGTTCCTCGTACCCGAAGGTGAACTGGACCGAGTTGTTGGCGTTCGCGGAGTCCCATGTCAGACCGGCCCCAGCGACCGAATTCAACCCAGCGACCGCGCCAATCGCCAGCATGCCTGCGTTCACGAAATTTCGCATGTTCCAAATCTCCGGGGCAAAGCCCAATGTTCCGCCCACACACCTGTGCAGGCACCAAGACCGCCGAAACCGTCAGCGAACAGCCCATGTCCCGTGACTGCCCAACCGGACAAGTCACAACTGTCTTGTGATACCCGCTCCGGCACGCTGCCGGGGGCGATGCACCACACTCCACACGAACAAACGAGAAATCCGCCCCTGGTCTGTCACGGACGAAGGAGAAAATCTGATTTTCCCGCCGATGGACGTCTCAAGCGATTCACGCGGAGTGCGGGACGAGCGGGGATAATCGGGGGAGCGTGCGTCACGAGGCTCGCCCGCCGCAAACCCCGGTTATGACCTCAGAGACATAACCCGGCCGCGTGCGTTCAACAGAGACATCCGACCGCGGAAGGGTCTCTCGATGCGCCCAATCCGAAAGCATGGAGACAATCCGGCGAGACCTCGACGTAGGTCGGCCATGCACTCGGCCACGCCACCGCGCTGGCCCACCTCGAGAGACCTCCATGCACGCAACCCCTTGTCGCAAAACGGCGTACGCGCGCCGAAAAACGCGAACGCCCCGGCCGTGAGGCCAGGGCGTTCACTCTAAACCGTTCGGCGAGCCGCTTTCGCGATCGCCTCTTGAAGTAGTCAGGGCTGGACGGGCTTCGAACGATCGGTGGGTTCCAGGGTGCAGAGAGGGCTGGACGACCCCGCGTGGCGCACCGGAATCAGGGTTCCAGCTCGCCTAAGCGCTCGCGCTTCATGCAGCCGACGCGTGGAACCGCACACCGACCGCGCGAGCCACGCGCAGGATCGTGTCGAGGCTCGGGTTGCCATCCTCGCTGAGCGCCTTGTAGAGGCT
>JASGCF010000339.1 GCA_030054275.1 Limnohabitans sp.
CGGATCATTCGGGCAACCGTCGGTGCAGTCAGGCGTGCCGTCGTTGTCGGTGTCGACATCGCTGACGCCGCAACCGCATGCGCCCGCCGCGATCTTCAACGGATCATTCGGGCAACCGTCGGTGCAGTCAGGCGTGCCGTCGTTGTCGGTGTCGACATCGCTGACGCCGCAACCGCATGCGCCCGCCGCGATCTTCAACGGATCATTCGGGCAACCGTCGGTGCAGTCAGGCGTGCCGTCGTTGTCGCTGTCGACATCGCTGACGCCGCAACCGCAAACCCCAGGGGAACTCTTGCTCGGATCATTGGGACAGGCATCCCATAAGGCTGCAGTGAAGAAACCCCCAGCAACGATGTGCGACAGATTGGCTAAGCCTTCCGGCGCGACGGTCTGGAATTGAAATGGCGCGCCCCAACAGACGGGTGTGCCGTCATTCTTCAACGCAACCGTATGGAAGAATCCAACCGCGAGATCGATCACACCGGCAAGATCGTTCGGTGTTTCGATCTGACCGAAATCGTTGAAGCCCCAACACACAACGGTGCCATCGCTCTTCAGTGCGGCAGAGTGGTAACCACCAGCTGCAACTTTCACGACCGATGCAAGCGAAACAGGCGGAGTGCACTGATCCGATCCATCTTCACCAAAGCATGCAACGGTGCCATCAAGTCGCAACGCAACGGTGTGAATCTCGCCAGCCGCGATGCCGCTTGCTGCAAGACCCGTCGGCGGCGAGCATTGTCCGTAGGTGTTCGAACCCCAGCACACAACTTGGCCATTGTTCCGAACAGCAGCAGAGTGGTAGCCGCCGCCAGCAATCGCGGTCACGCTCGAAAGCCCAGTTGGAACGGTCCGTTGTCCGTGCGAGTTCGAGCCCCACGCTACAACCGTGCCGTTTGCGCGAATGCCAAGCGAATGTGCGTCGCCAGCGGCGACGATTGTCAGATCGTTCACGCCAACTGGCGGCGTGCACTGTCCAAGCGTGTTGTCGCCCCAACACGCGACAACACCATTCTGTTGCAGCGCGAGTCCGTGTCGTCCGCCGGCTGCGATCGACTTCAACGAACCAAGTCCAGTCGGCACGCGCCACTCACCGAATGTGTTCGAACCCCACACCGCGATCTCAGTTTCGCGCACGGTGAAGACGCCGCTGCCAGTTTCGCCGTTGTAACCGCCGATACGAATGAAGTAGGTTGTTCCAGCGTGGACTTCGAAGTCGCGAATCTCCGATACGCCGAATTGACAACCGGCAAAGTCGTACGAGTCACCATTGCATGCGAGATAGTTCAGCGCGCCGCATGTACCTGAGTACAGCGCGATCGATGTGTCGTAGGTGCCGGTTGCGCAGGTCGTGAAAGTAGCGATACCGTCTGTAAGTGGCGTGTACGCGAACCAAACATCTTGGCTGTTGTTCCACTCAAGGAAGTAGCCCTCGCAGAGCGACTCGCTTGGTGGGTTTGGGCTTGGCGTCGCAGAGACAGTGCTGAAAGCTGTTGGAACGCCGTTTAAAATTGCGACGGCTGTCGAGCATTCGTCCTGCGCAAACGACGACATCGTGCAGCACTGCGCGCCGATCCACGCAACGACGCCTGTTGCTTGCAGTGACAGAGACCCTCGTCGCATCGCGTTCCCTTTCTCAACCCAACTTCGAAGCTCACCCAAATCCCGCGCAACGCGGAGACATCGGAAGATTGTCACCTGCAACCGAGGAAATGAAGAGGGCTTCATCGCGGATTTATGCGAAGTATGCAACACCTCACGCCAAAAGGCCCGATAGGTCGGCTACGCGCGGCGATGCAAGCCCGAAAACCTCCATCGAGACCACCTCAACCGAGCGATGTTTGGTCACAAGCACGCGGTTCGAAGAGGCTCGTCCAAAATCGGGCTCATCGGTTCCGCATGCTCACCGCGCGAGAAACTCGTCCGCGGTGCCTGAGAGCATGCGCGTTGTCACGTGATCGCTGTGAGAACTCCAAAGTCCTCGATCATCAGCAACCGTTCTCCATTGCCATCGATGCCCGTGCTCGCATCACCAGGAAAGCGGTCCCCAGGAACTCAGTAGAACGGATAGATCGCCACCGCCGATGACACCGTCCTCATCAAGATCGCCGATCGGCGGACTTGGGAAGCCCCAGAAGCTCAGCAGCACGGCGAGATCCGCCGCACCGACGGTCCCATCGAGGTCAAGGTCGCCCACGGCGAACTCGCAGGTATCTGGGACACCGTTCGAGTTCTCGTCCTCCGTGCCCGATGCCACGTCACAGACATCAAGGCGAGAATTCTCATCGCAATCGGATGATGGGTTTGATGTGATTTCGCACGAGTCGAGTTCCCCATTCGAATCACAGTCGAGCGCCGGATTTGCGGCGATCTCACACCTGTCGAGTAAGCCGTTCTCGTTGCAATCGAAGGACGGACTTGAAGTGATCTCGCATGAGTCGAGTGTGCCATTGCTGTCGCAATCGAGTGCAGGATTTACAGCAATCTCGCACCGATCGAGCAGGCCATCGTTATCACAATCGAGTGAAGGGTTCTGTCCGATCTCGTAGGTATCTGGCAGGTTGTTGCCATCGCAGTCAGACTTGCACTCATCTGGAATACCGTTGCCATCGACGTCGTTCGACGTCCCTTCGGCGATGTCGCAAGAATCAAGAACACCGTTCGAGTTGCAATCCAGCGCGGGATTCGCAGCGATTTCGCATGCGTCAAGCACACTATCGTTGTCGCAGTCTTGAGCGGTACCCGCGTTGAGTTCACAGAGGTCAAGAATGCCGTTCAGATTACAGTCGGTCGCTGTACCAGCTGCAATCTGACACGCATCCGGCACGTCGTCGTTATTGCAGTCAGTTACCGTGCCGCTTGCAGTCTCGCAACTGTCGAGCAAACCGTTACCGTTGCAATCACTGCTTGCTGGCAGTGCTTCGTAGACAAGTCGCACACGGACGCCTCCATTGGGGCATTGTGTCGAACTCACAGTTCCTGAAGCAACGAGATTCACCCGAAGTACGCCGTCCGCAGCAAGCGCTGCGAACTCCGCCGCTGTGAAGGTGCGCGACCAAGTGTCGGGCGTCGTGGGGCAGTCTGAGCCGTCGTTGAGGAAGATGTAGATGGGAGCACCGTCGTCGAGTGTGACGGCGATGAACTCACTCGCTGTGTTGAGGTCTGAGATCGCTTCTACTATGAGGCGCGGTGTCGTGACAAACTGTGGCACGAGCGAAGCGAACTCATACGTTACGGGTGCGCCCGCTCCGAACGGAGCGATCAGTCCCGAGTCGAGCGCAACGGCTTGCGCACCCTCGCAGATGTTCGGAACACCGTCTGCGTCGCAGTCTGCGAGCGCGCCGGATGCAATCTCGCACGCGTCGCCGATGCCATTCGCATTGCAGTCGCGCTGATCGGAGTTCGCGACGGTGTCGCAGTTGTCGGTGCAGTCGGGGATGCCGTCGTTGTCAGAGTCGGTATCTGCGACTCCGCAGCCGCAGGTTCCTGGCGC
>JASGCF010000340.1 GCA_030054275.1 Limnohabitans sp.
GTGTTCATGTGATTTTTTATTGTATGTTCATATGAAAACCTTCATGGATTCACTAACAGACACCAAGGAGCGCCTCTAAGAACGCCTCCCTGTGCGCGACCTCCTTGATACTGAAGCACTGCGGAACGAAGACTTTGATGTATCGCCCGTGCTCCTCGAGTCGCACGATGATCGTGACAGACTTGCGTCCTGTGTCGGGGTCGACATATCGCATCGACTCCCAGCCCATCGCGATTTCCTCGGGCTGTACTCCGTCGGTGTAGCGGATTCCGTGAACATCGAGCATGGACTTGATCGCGGCGATTGTGATCGGCATAGAGACCTCCGATCACCAACGCGTTGCGCCGCGGCACCGCGGCTCACATTCTGGAGTGAAGCACTACCAAAACGAAATCAAGAGGTAGATATCGGCCCCGTCCACAATCTTGTCGCCCGTGAAATCTGCGTCTGGTCTTCCCCACGATGCGAGCAGCAGCGCAAGATCAGCGGCTCCTATCTCGCCGTCGCGCGAAAGATCGAGCATGCGTGTGGTCACGGCTGCGACATCTGTCTCATCGATCTGGCAATCGCCGTTCGCGTCGAACGCTGCACATGCTGCAACGAACGGCGTGTTGAGGCAGGCGACACATGCCGCGTAATCTGCAGCATCGACGCGACCGTCACGCGAGCGATCGCCGATCATGGACGGTGGATACACCGGGAGCACCATGCCTGTTGGGACGCCGGTCAGCGTGCGCTCTTCGCGCAGTGCACCAACGCGAGGCCAGCGCACAACCACTTGATCCGCAGTCAACGCATCATCGAGCCCCGCGTGCACGATGTATGAACTCTGACTCTTGTAACAGCTGCCAGCGAGAACTTCTCGCAGCGCTGTCCGACCCGAGACCGTGACATCGACCAACGCGCCGACGGCATGCGTGTTCTTCCCCGCGCCAAGAATCTGCAGCGAAACGCCGTTCTTTCCCTTGGGAACCTCATTCACGAAGAGGCGCAGATTCACCGTGCGACTTTGCATCAGGAGATCAAGATCACCATCACGATCGATATCGCCGATTGCGACGCAATAAGAATCTTCAAGGTCGCCGATGGTGCACTGAACTTGGCGTTCGACCAATGGAAATCCCGCCTCCGTCAGCCAGAGATAATCTGGGACGGGTGACATCGAACAGGCAAAGAGATCTTGATCCGCGTCGTTGTCTGCGTCGAACATCACGGTGCCCCACCCCGTTGCGGCGCCGTCGATATCCGCCTCATCTTCACGCCGCTGGTACATCTGTGCGTCGGATGTCCACAAGAACGCGTGCCCATCAGGCAAATTCGTGCAGTAGAGATCGACGAACCCGTTCATGTCGAGATCGCCAGCGAAAAGCCCCATCGAATCAATCACGATGCACGCGCCGTTTTGCGGCTCAAAAACGAACGCTCCACCGGTGTTGCGGAAGTAACGATTCGGCAGCGCTGCAGTGCCTTTGTCGTTGGAGACATAGAGGTCGGGATCGCCATCACGATCAAGGTCCTGCAAAATGCACTGGAAACTCGCACCAGCGTCATCCACTCCAAGCGCTGCAGCAATCTCGGTGAAAGTACCGTTTCCGTTGTTGCGATAGAAACGATTGCGCATCTGATTGCTATTGGTCGCTGTGCGAATTGCAATCGCAAGATCAAGATCGCCATCCTGATCAAAGTCACCGAAGGAACAGCCTGCACCAGCGCCGCTGATCCCGCTGAGCCCTGCTTGCGCCGTGGCTTGGACGAAACTCAGCGCACCTTCGTTGCGGTAGAGAACCGCAGGTTGCAGCCAGCGCGTGAAGAAGAGATCGAGGTCGCCGTCCGCGTCGTAATCGGCGGCGACAACTCCAGAGACTTTCGTGTGCGCGAGCAGCCCGCTTGAACTTGTCACATTCGTAAAGAGTCCCGCGCCATTGTTCGCGAAGAGCGCGATTTGACCGCCCGTCGCGCCAGTACCGATGATGTCTTCGTCGCCGTCACCATCGAGATCGACAAGCGCAACGCCGCAGCCGTATTGCCCTGGAAATCCGAAGGCGCCATCGGTGACGATGTATTGCACTCCGCGCTCAACGGCTTCGTCGGTAAAAGACGGATATTGCGCAACGGCTGCGCGATCCACAACCCATGGGACAACAACCACCAATGCGACCACGGCGATGAAGAACTGACGCGAGATTGTGGGCGCGGAGGATCTCATGAGCAGCCGAGAACTCTGGCAACCTAGCCGAGAACCAAGCGCATCCAATGGGTTTGTGCGGGTTTTTCGGAAGTCAGTGAGGGGCGCGATGACCCACTTCAGCGGACGACTCCGAACATCCAATTTCGGTCTGTGCGGGTCGAAATCGGTGAGTTGCACCAACGAATTTGACGAGAGATTTGGCCAGACGCCTTTCGCGCGTTAGCCTTGGGTTGCGCAAGTTCGTCTCACTCGGCAGCATGACTATTTTCAAATCGCGATTGACGATGGTGGAACGGCTCATGTCTGCGGCTGAGGCGCCGTTCTGGAGTGCAGAGTCCGACTTTTTCTTGTGTGAGGCCGTGAACCGTGCTTGAACGAATGCGACGCCTTCAGAGTCTCTGCCAACGGTGGGTTGTGGCTTTGGGCTGCGTTGTGCAACTGTCCTCGATGGTTGTCATCAGCCATGCCGACGAACCTGCTCTTCCAATGACGCAGGCACAGCTCGGGAGGCCGTACGCGAACCCGAGTCCCGCAAAGCAGTCCGTTGCCTTGTCAGAAACGCACCTCGCGGTGTGGTCATGGCCGCAGGGCTACTACGGTGGCGCAGTGCACCTCTTCGAGCGGCTCGACCGAGGACGACTTTCGGCACCGATTGAACTCATTTCGCCGGCTGCGACTTCGACAAGCACCTCGGCCGTCTCGCTCGCCATGGATGATCGACAACTCATCATCGCAGAGGCGAATGTCACCAATCAACTTTCCGGCGCTGTGTTTGTCTACGACCTCACGAGCCCAAATGCGCCAATTCAATGCCAAACGCTTTACGACCCAGAGTTCACGCCGCAAGTTCCTGCAGACAGCCTTTGCCTCGTCGGTGACGACCTCTTCATCAGTTCGATCGATGTCAACGCCGTCGTGCAGTGGCGACGCGACGGTGAAGGTTTCTGGCGTCGGCTCGGGAAGATTGTTCCGCCGGGGACACCGTCTTCGAGTTGGAAGTTCGGCACCTCGATCGCGTGCGACGGGACAACGCTTGTCATCGGAGCGCCCGGCGAAGCGACGCGCGGCACGGTGTACACCTACGAACGCGTGAAAGATGACACATGGGAATTGGTGCAGAAGATCTCATCACCGACAACCTCGTCGCTCTTTGGAACATCCGTCGCAGTTTCTGGTGAGCAATTGGTGATTGGAGCCCCGTCGGGCCTCGGAGCAGCGTTCGTCTCTCGGCGCATTCCAGGCGGTTGGAGTGCGCTCGAGTCATTGCCCTCGGCGAGTGTCGTGAACAACGCCCGCGCCGGA
>JASGCF010000341.1 GCA_030054275.1 Limnohabitans sp.
TCCGAGTTGGTCGTAGACGCAACCTGGTGCCTCGAGGAATTCCTCTGCTTTCGAGCGGTCTCCGTTCCGAAATGCCTTCGAGAGTTTGCGAATTCGACCGCTCTCGCGATTGGAGTGAAGCCGCAGCCAAAACCAAGCGCGCTCGAGCGTAATCGCGAGCGACACCATGCTCACCAAAAGCAAAGGCCACATGACCCAGCCGCCGCGCGTCACCACAGAGAAGAGATCCCATTCAGACATCCGCGCCATAGTAACCGCCGGACGCGATCGATCCGGTACAGTCTCGCGCGATGCCCACAGCATTGCCTGCCGCAACCTCGGTCAACGAACCGCCGCTTGATCCCGCGCTCCTCAGCCAGATTGAATCGGCGTTGGCCGACTTTTTGGCCGCTCAGGATCTTCCAAGCAATCTTCGTGCAGCGTGTCTACACGCCGTACTCGCTGGTGGCAAACGCTTGCGACCGATCTTGGTGCTTGAGTCTGCTCTTGCCGCGGGTGGATCCGTTGGCGATGCCATGCCAGCCGCGATCGCGATCGAGTTGGTGCACGCCTTTAGTTTGGTCCATGACGACCTCCCAGCGCTTGACAACGACACCATGCGTCGAGGCAAGCCGACCTGCCATGTCGCATTCGGCGAAGCGATGGCGATTCTGGCGGGCGACTGCTTGCTCGCTCTCGCACCCGTTGCTGCTGCAAGCGCGAAGCACCATGCTGCAGAGATCCAACGCGAACTCATGTCTGGCACGGTGCGGATGATCGCTGGACAGGTCTACGACACGCTCCAAGGGTTTCCAGAGGGGCTACCACCTGCGCGCCAAGTGGAATTGGTTCATCACAACAAGACGGGCGCACTGCTTGAGGCCTCATGCCGCATGGGTGCGCTTGCTGCGAATGCGCAGCACGGGGCGCTCGAGGGACTGACCCGATTTGGGAAAGCCACAGGCCTGATGTTCCAAATCGTGGATGACCTGATCGACGCGACCCAGACCGCAGAGCATGCTGGGAAAGCAACGGGGAAAGACGCGGATTTAGGCAAGTTGACCTACCCTGGTATCCACGGTTTGGAAGGAAGTCGCGCCGAGATTCAGCGCTTGCGCGGGGAAGCCGAATCTGGCCTCGCGAGCCTCGGAAGCCGCGGAGACCGATTGCGCGCATTGCTTGACTTCTTGGCGACCCGCACCAAATAGCTGGACGATCTCTCCCGTATCGCACAACGACAAGCTCACGCAGCGCAGGACCGAAAACCGTGATTCTCGCGCGTTCAGCCATGTTGCTGCATCGGGTGCCGATATCATCGCCGAATCGCCCCAGGCCAAGTGATGGATCGCATGGCTGCGTTCCTCAGGCAATCCATGGAGTGATCTGCCATGGAGCGATCTGCCGCAAGGCAATCTTCCACTCACATTCGGTGCCCACTGTGACCACCAGCATTCTTCCAACGCTCTCGTCGCCCGAACTTCTCCGGCATCTTTCGATGGATGGACTGCGTGATCTCGCCGCCGAAATGCGCGCTGCGATCTGCGAGCAGGTCGCGAAGTCTGGTGGACACCTTGCACCAAATCTCGGTGTGGTGGAACTATCGATCGCGATGCACCGCGTCTTCGATTTCTCGCACGACCGATTGCTCTTCGATGTTGGTCACCAGTGCTACCCGCACAAGTTACTCACCGGACGCTACCCGCTGCTTTCAAAGTTGCGCCAACGCGACGGTATGGCTGGATTCCCAGAGCCGCGCGAGAGTCCGTTCGATCTCTTCTCGGTGGGACACGCGGGAACAGCGATTTCGACGGCCGTGGGTATGGCGCGCGGCGACACGCTGAACGGTGACGCATTCTCAGAGACGAATCCGAATGGTCGACGCGTCGTTTCGATCATCGGCGACGCGTCGATCGTGAATGGTGTGGCGCTCGAAGGCCTCAACAACGCAGGAACGCTGAAGCGCCAATTCCTCGTCATTCTCAACGACAACGGCATGTCCATCGCGAAGCCACAAGGCGCCGTGGCCGCGTACTTCGACCGCCTGCGCCTGTCGCACACCTACGGTGAATTCAAGCGCGCAGCGAAGGAATTCTCGAAGCATGTAGTGGGCGGCAAGGCAATGGCCGATGTGTATCACAAGCTTGGTGAACTCTCGAAGACATGCATCAGTGAGGACGCGTGGTTTGAGCACTTTGGGCTTGTGACTGTTGGTCCAGTGGATGGCCACGATCTGCCATCACTCATCGATGTACTCAACGAAGCGAAACACTTCGACCGACCGATGGTGCTCCATGTGAAGACCGTGAAAGGCAAGGGATTTGCCTTTGCGGAAGGCGATTCGACCACCTTTCACTCGCCAAGTCCGTTCCGCATGATGAACGAGGATGGCGACGAGTTGGTGAGCGAAGGTTGCCGCGTTGAGTTGAAGAAATCGGCGCGCAGTTTCACCGGCGCGTTTGGCGAAATCATGGCGGACCTCATGACTCGCGATCCGAAGGTCGTGGCCTGTACGGCCGCGATGCCTGACGGGACGGGTATCTCGAAAGTCATCAACAAGTTCCCCGATCGCGTGTTCGACACCGGTATCTGCGAAAGTCACGCAGCCGACATGATGTGTGGACTTGCGAAAACCGGTTGGAAACCGTTCTTTGCGGTGTATTCGACCTTCTTGCAGCGCGCGTTCGATCAGTGCTTCCAAGAGGCTGCGCTGCAAGGATTACCGCTCCGACTTTGCCTCGATCGCGCTGGGTTTGTTGGAGGCGACGGCGCTGTGCACCACGGATTCTGCGATGTCGCGCTGCTCGCGACCCTTCCCAAGGCATGCTTGATGGCTGCGATGGACGAGGCGAGCCTGAAGGCTTCGTTGGAGTTCATGGCTGGGTTTGACGACGGTCTGTCGGCGGTGCGTTACCCACGCGACGCGGTGAGCCCGATGTACGCCTCAGAGCCCTGCCCCGCGTTCCAAATCGGAAAGGCCCGCGCGCTTGTCACGCATACCGATCCGCAAGTTGCATTGATCGGTTACGGCACCAGCGCGATCGATGCGTCGGAAGCGGCACATGCATTGCTTGCCGAAGGAATCCGCGCAAACGTCTACGACGCACGGTTCGCGAAGCCTGTGGATATCGCGCTTGTGCAGAGCTTGGTCGCGCGAGGAATTCCGATCATCACGATCGAGGATCACTCGATTCGCGGTGGTTTCGGTGCGTGCGTGCTCGAAGCGTGCAATGAGCACCGCGTCGAAACGCGCGGTATCACGCGCTTGGCGATGCCAGACGGTTGGGTGTACCAAGGCGAACGCAAGGAACAACTCGCTGAGGTTGGCCTCGACCCAGCGAGCATCGCCGCGAAGGCGCGTGAAGTTGCACTGAAGCCAACGCGCGCCGCAGTTGGCGTGTAAAGCGAAACTTGCGTGATCCTCTCGGCCCACCGCGATTCAGTCGCGGTGGGGCCGTCGAAAGCGAGCGAGAGCGGGCACCTGAAGCGAAGCTTCAGCAGCCCGCCAGTCGC
>JASGCF010000342.1 GCA_030054275.1 Limnohabitans sp.
GATATCACATTCCTCGATCACGACGACACGATGTTGCCGAAGAAACTCGAGCGACAGTGTGCGCTTCTCGATCGCCATCCACGCGCGGCAGCCGTCATCGGTCCAAATCTCCGTTGGTATTCGTGGAACGAGAACCGGTCCGGCGGTGACATGATGACGCGCGAAGATGAACTGCAAGATCTTGGTGTGCGCGCGGAGCCAGAAGGAACCGTGCTCTTTCCGCCTTCGCTGCTCGCCAAATTTCTTGTACGAACGGATGCAACGCCCCAAGCACTTCTGGTACGGCGTGAAGCGATTCTTGCTGTGCAGGGTTTCGAGAGTGCATTCCGCGACATGTATGAGGACCAGGTGTTTCTTGCGAAACTCCTGATCGCGCAGCCTGTCGTTGTTTCCGATGAAGTTTGGCAGCGCTACCGCCAACACCACGACTCATGCGTCAGACGCGCGCATCGTGAGCGGCGGCAGCAGCGCGCTCGTCGGCACTATCTCCGTTGGCTTTGCGCCTATCTGCGCAAGCAGAGCACCGAGCGTGCGTCTGACGCCGCCTATTGCGCCATGCTGTACACGCTTGTCGCAGCAGCGCGAAGCGAGTGGTGGAAGTCGATCAGAGCGTCGCTGCGAAGCACGCTTCGGGTTGATCGTTTCGTGCGTCGCGTGTCGTAGTGCATCACCCTGCCGGCTCCGCGATGTCTGCCGCGTATGCAGATCCACGCAACCGCTCTGCGAGTTCGTCATACGCCGTCACGGATTGGCGGAGATCATCATTGGTCGCTTTCTCCACGCTTCCAGAAAGCCGAAGCGCCTGCACATTGAGGAAATCTTCGACGCGCCCAATCGTCGCATCGTGATCGCGCAGGAGTGCTTCGTAGGTCAGGTCGAGTCGTGGAAGCGGCAGTGTTGCCGCGAAGGAAAGAACCTCGCGTTGCGCCGCATCAACTTGCGTCAGCATAGAGACGATCTCATCGACCGATGCATCAAGCGGAGGAAGTCGTGCTTCGCCCTTGACGAGGTTCCATCGTCCATGCTCTCGGTGGATGCGACGCGCATTGAGTGTAGAAACAGCCAGTTTGAGACGATTTTCGCGGAGGAGCGTGATGATGCGCACATCGTGTGCGCGCAACATTGCTGCAAAGTCGTCGAGCGATGCGACATCCTTCAACTTCGTTTTGAAGCCGACAGCGCGGATGCGTGCGCTTCGATCACTGCCGTACAACGCGCGGAGATACGCTGCCTGTTCTTGGAGCCCGAGTCGAACGAGTTTTTCGCCTTCGACGAAAATCGCCGGATGCTGCGCGAGGCAAGAAACGAGATGCGAACTTCCGGTGCGGCCTGGGAAAAGCACAACGAATCGGGTGCGCGCCGGCAGAGTTCGGCGGTTGTAGAGTGAAGGAAAGGCCTTCGTCAGCCACGATCGCATGTTCGAAAGGTAGCATGGACCGGTGTCCTCGAATTCTGCGACTCAACCTCGCGCGACCGTTCTCGGCTCGCGGCAGATTCGCGTGGGTGGTGTGCCTTCGCGTTTCGAACGGTGGACTGCGCCATGGCGTGCGCTACCAAACCTGCTTGTTCTCGGAGCGCAGAAATCTGGAACGACCTCATTGCACGATTATCTCGCGCGCCATCCAGAAATTCGCATGTCGCGGATCAAGGAATGTCATGTGCTCTGGAAGCACGCGTGGAGTTTGCGCGAGTATCGCGCCTACTTTCCGCTCCGTGCGCAGTGTCGATTTCCGATGGTGAAGTGTGTTGGCGAGTCTACGCCGTACTACCTTTTTCATCCAAGTGCTGCGAATGCGGCTCGAAAACTTGATGCAGCAGTTTCTTCGAGCGAACTATCGCTTCGTGCGATTGCTGTTCTTCGTGATCCCGTCGAGCGAGCGTGGAGCCACTATCAACACGCAGTGCGGTTGGGTTTCGAGACGCAGTCATTTGAGAGTGCATTGCAGGCCGAGGACGGTCGACTTGTCGAGAGCGACTTCGCAATGCAGCATTTGTCGTATCAGGCGCGTGGGCTGTATGCGCATCAACTTGAACGATGGTTCGAGGTGCTTGGTCGCGAGCGGATTCTCGTCATTGAGTTCAATGAGTTGCGAGCGATGAGCGGCGACCTCCGCGTGCGTTTGCGCAATTTCCTTGGGCTTGACGGTGCGTTTTTGGCCGACTTTCCCAAGATGAATGTGGGTGCGGGCGAGCCCATGCCGCGAGATGCTCGTGCGTTGTTATGCGAGCGGTTTCAAAAGCCCAATCGAGATCTCGAATCGCTGCTTGGTGTGCGTTACGAGTGGATGCACTCGTCGATGCAGAGTGATACTCAACGATGACTCGTGATTCGACGGCCACACCTACATCTGCGTCGATCGCGGGCCGATTGCATCATCTCGACGCGTTGCGCGCGACGGCGATGCTGCTCGGCATTGTGTTGCATGCGTCACTTGCCTATACAGGTGGACCGTGGATTGTGCGTGATGACGGACATGCCGGATTCGCCGTGGTTTTTTTCGCCATCCACGGATTCCGCATGCAGCTTTTCTTCCTTCTCAGCGGTTTCTTTACGGCGTTGATTTGGCGAAGGCTCGGACTCGTTGGGCTTCTCAAGCAGCGTGCTGCGCGAATCGCGCTTCCGCTTTTGGTTGGGATGTTCACCATTGTGCCGCTCGTTTGGTTGGTCGTCCTTTCGGCAGGGTCAGCAGAGGCCGCCGATCCGTCGGTCGCGTTGCGCGATGGGTTGAGTGCATCCCGAGCCGCGACCGAGAGTGCGCCCAAACCTCATCCCGCTGCAGTCGCGCTCTGGTTTCTCTTTCGATTTCCCGTGTTTCATCACCTCTGGTTTCTTTGGTTCCTCTGTTGGATGATGGTGGGTTTTGCGCTGATCGCGTGGTGCGCAGAGCGCGGCCCGGGGCGACGCGTCTTAGGGTGGATACGCGAACCTTCCGCGATCACGCGGACATGTGTTGGTTCGATGGGCGCGCTCGTCTGGCTTGTGCCCGTCAGTGCGGTGACATACGCAATCATGGATTTCTCGAAGGACACGCCTGGTTTCGGAGCCGACACTTCGACCGGGTTGATTCCGTTGCCTGGGATTCTTCTGCACTACGCACTCTTTTTCACCATGGGTGCGCTGCTCTTTGAAGTCCCTGATGCGATGCGGGGATTCTCGCGTCGCTGGATCGTCGCACTCATCTGCGCACTGGTGATCTTTCCACTCGCGGTTGGATTCGCGCTCGGAGCGCCATGGTCGCATGCGATGGTTCCTTCGACAGGCGCACATCGACTTCTGTCATGGACTGGACAAGCGCTCTACGCGTGGCTCGCGAGTATCGCACTACTTGGACTTTTCGCGCGACTCTTTTCAAGCGAACGAACGAGTCTGCGCTATCTCGCAGACAGCGCGTATTGGCTTTATCTCGCGCATTTGCCGTTGGTTGTTGCAGGTCAAGTGCTGCTTCGAAATGTCGCGTGGCCGCCCGCTGTGAAGTTTGTCGTCCTCA
>JASGCF010000343.1 GCA_030054275.1 Limnohabitans sp.
CCGTGTCCTTCCCGAGGAAGCCCGGGTTGTCGCATGCGCGGCGACGGTTGCCGTACACCTGAACGCCATCGACATAGATCGGGATCTCGACAGCCTCCGATAGATCGATCTTCGGCGGTACGCCGAGCTCGGGCTCGACCATCTTCGCGTACTCCGATGCCGTCGCTGGGAAGTACCACGCACGTTCATCGGAAGCGGGTTTGCCCGACGCACGCAGTGGTTCCTTGTCAACGACAGATGGAGGAGCCTTGGTTGCTTCCGCAGCGATCTCGCTGCGGTTGCTCGCGGCAATGTCGGGAGTGCAGCCCGGTTGCGTGACGAGCACGCACGCGAGAACGGATGCCTGAAGCACAAGGGTTACGGAACGTCGAGCGAGACACACAGAGAAGCTCCTCTGGCTTGAGATTGGGCACGCACGCGGACTCACGGCGCAAACAACCAAGCCAAGCGGCATAATAAACGTACTACGCGAGTGCAGTTCGCGGAGGTGGCGGCGGAGATGTCATTCGTGCCACAACTCATGAACCGCGACTCATCACCCGAGACTTCCGCCTTCCGCGCCCTCCGCGCCGTCCGGATGTTGGCTGAAGCGACTCGGTTGCTTCTAAGTTCGTGCATTTCGGCTTCGGGAATGGCGAACCAGAGACCTTTCGGGGCGCGAGGTCTCTCGATGCGCGGAGAGACAATCCGGCGAGACCTCCACGACGGTTGGCCACGTACCCGGCCACGCCACTCCGCTGGCCCACCCCGAGAGACCTCCGCGCACGCAACCCGTGCTTTCAGATTTGGGTCGCAAAACGTCGTACGAACGCCGCAAAACGCGAACGCGTGATTTCAATCTGGGGCCGTGAGGCCAGGGTGTTCACTCTGAACCGGTCGGCGCGCCAGTTTCGCGCGCGCCTTTTGAAGTAGTCAGGGCCGGACGGGTTTCGAACGTTTCGAGGGATCTCGCTCGCACAAAAGAGCTGGATAGCCCCTCGTGGCGCGCTCAGAACAGGGTTCTAGATCTCTCTAGTTCCCCCGCATCGAGCCCCACCGCGTGACCGGAGATGGAGGGGGTTGTGCGAATCGCCGCGGTGGACCTGTTCAGTGCACCCCTGTCACAGGCGCCCCGCTCGAAAGAGTGGGGCGCCTGTGTTTCAGAGATGCGGGCAAAGGAGTGTCCGCTGCGGACACCTCCCGTTGCGCGGACGAAGATCCGCTGCACCTTCATGGCGTCCCATTCGGTCCCACAGGTGGCGCTTGTCCCTCTTTGCGCCGCCGCACGATGTGTCCCTGACTCTGCGATTGTTCGGCGCGCGTGCGCCCTGCATTCCGACGGAGGTCGTGACGTGGCCCCGAAATTCAAGGAAAGGTTTTGAGGTCCCGCATGTCCCTTCGATACACACACAGCGCCACGAAATTCGCCGCAGCCGCTGCCATCGCGATGGTGTCCGTGGCAGGATCGGCGAACGCTGATTTTCTCTCTGGGCTTACCCATTACACATCCGCCGTCGCCAGCAGCGAGTTCAGCTCTGGATATGTCATCAACAACATCTTCGACAACGACATGAACACCCAGTGGGCGATCGCGAGCTACGCCCAGACGAACCCCCAGGGTCGAGACGAGGGTTGGTTCGCTTTCACGCTCGATCAGTCGTACACGATCGACGCACTCCGTCTCGCGCCGCGGTTCGCGACGGCCACCGTGGACGGCTTCGACACCGTCAACATGTGGATCGGTACGAGCTCGTTCGGCGTCGACGTCACCAGCGCGAGTTCCACCAACAGTTTCCTCGCCTCGAACACCACCGCGACATGGAGCAGGACTGGCGTCTTTTCCGGATTGCAGGAGTTTTCGCTCGGAGCCCCAGTCGTCGGTCAGTATGTCCTCGTCCAACTCATCAACACCTCTGACAACGGCACCTTCCGAAACCTCGGACTGAGGGAGTTCGCCTTGTCTGCAACCGCGGTCCCCGCGCCTGGCGCGATCGCGCTGCTCGGCCTCGCTGGGCTCGCGAACCGTCGTCGTCGCTGAGATCAGCCGTTCCGAGGGTCGACACTCATGCCACACGCGCCCCGCTCGCAAGAGTGGGGCGCGTGTACATTTCCACTCTTCGGCGGAGTGGAAGTTCAGCCAATCATCGACACGCTATGCAAACCGGCACGCGATCACGATCCAGTTTCGATGTCGCCAACGTGCGCCTCACCGATGCAGCGCTCGAGCTGCACCGCGCGCTGCGTGACGCGCTTGAGCAAGTACTTCCGGCGCTCGACGGCGCCCGTGCGTGTGGCCGCGCACTCGGACTGAAGAGGCATCTCGGCTGGCAGATCTACGCCATTGCTCGCACCAGCGACCACGTGACGGTGATCCGCTCGCTCCCGAAGGCACGCGGTTGGAAATTGGTGCTTCAGTCGCTCCGGAAGCAAGGGTGTCCTGACAAGTCGCTGCGCGCGGTTGATCAAGCGATCCAGAGGCTCGACAGCCAGCTTGGCGCTGATTCCGAGCACCTTCCCGCGGTGCGCGCGGTGGCCGCTGGCGCACTCGATACCGCTGCGCAGCGGGCGGCGATGCTCCGAGCGCGCGCACAGGCGAGGCGCGGCAACGAGTTCTTGCATGGCATCGGAGTCCGGACCTATCTCTCAGCAATCTTGATCGGTCCCGTGGGTTCCGATGGCGTGGTGGGCATGGCGTCCGCGACCAGCATTCACGGTATTCGCCGCAGTCGTCCGGGTGCGGCGTGGCCCATTTACTACACGCTCGAGACCCACGACGACCAACAGACGAAGAAGGAAGTGGCGACGGAGAAGCACCGCAGTGGCACGGTTGGTCCATTGGTGCGAGATCTCTCTTCGCCATGTGCGGGGTCAGGCTGCCTTCGCGTCCACTACGACGGCGAGACGCGCATGGTGGAGCTCCTCGATCGAGGCGCCGCCAACGCGGAGCCGCTCGACCTCGCATTCGTCGAGCATGTGGCGAAGGCGGGAAAACTGCGCGTCGCAAGCACCGGATGGCGCCTGATGTTCCTCATGACAACACCGACCGAGCGCACGGTGACGGAAGTGTGGTTCCACCGTTCGGTGAGACTGACAAACGATCCGGCCGCGATGCTGATGAGTTCGCCCAATCTCAATCGTCGTGTGCTGGCCGAGCATGGACTTGAGCGGCTGCCGCTCGAGGCGAGTGCGGTGGAGATCAAGCGCCCGACCTTGCCCGCGACGCTACGCCAGCATGCAGAAGTGCATGCCGAATTGCTCTCGCGTGCGGCGAGACGGCTTGGCGCCTCGATCGACGAGTTCACGGGCTTTCAACTCGATGTCGCCAATCCCCCGTGGATGTCGATGCTCGCGATGTCGTTCGATTGCTGAGCGATTCGAAATGACCGAGGTGCGCCGGACACGCAACGTTTTCTTCGAGGGTCTTCCAGGGTCCTCCGTGGTTCGAGGGCCCGAGCGGTCGATGGGTTGCTCCGATGGAGTGATGGAACAGGGAACTGCATGCTCC
>JASGCF010000344.1 GCA_030054275.1 Limnohabitans sp.
GCGACGCTGTCGCAGCGCCGAGCGAATGCCCCAAAAGTCCAACGCGATTCGCATCAAACCGCACATCGCGTTGCAACTCCTCTAGAAACTTTGGCAGCACATTCGGACTCACACCAAACGGAATCGTCGGCGGACAGACCACCGCGATGCGTCGATCCTTCGCAAGCTGGAGAAGTCGTCCCCCGCCGTATCCATCGAAGAAGAGATTCTCATCACCGCCGGCGCCATGAAAGGCGATCACAAGCGGAAAGGGACCATCCCCTTCTGGGACATACTGACGAATCGGCAACTCCGTACCAAGTACGCGCACCACACGCCATGAGTCACCGCTGTGCGCATAAGGCCGTCCCTTCGCTTGGGCTGTGGCAATCTCGCGCACAAGATCCTTCGCAATGGCGCATGGGTTCGCCAAAAGGTGGGCACTGTTCCCGCGATTGAAATCGCCAAACACAAGTTCCATGCGCGCCTTGAGGGATGCGATGGTCGAGCGATCTACCGAATCATCTTGTGCAAGCGCGTCGATGGACGCCTTGCATTGATCGCGCAAGACATTCGGATCGTCGTCGAAGACAAACGCTCGGCCGACTGGTACATCGCCAAGCGCTTTCAGACGGATCAAGACCTCAACCGGACCCGCAGCGAATGGTGGATCGATCGAAACGGTGCACCCCGTGCCGGTCATTTCGGCAGCAGCGAACGCGGCCTCTCGGTCTCCTTGTCGAATCACCACATGCGTTGGCGCGTCGCCAGACTGCATCTCATCAAGCGCTTCCGCACGAATCACAAACTGCTGTGCCATCCCATCGCGTACTGGCGATTGCGAGATCCGCGGCGCGACCGTGAAACGATGCGCCGCAAGAAACGCGCGTTCCGCCCTTGCGGGATCATGCATTGGTTCGCGGGCAAGATCTCCCTCAATTTCCGCGAGTTTGGAGAGCGCGAATCCAAAGCGTCCCGCAAAGAAGTCGCCCGTCAGCGCATCGAAGGCTTGGTTGACACTGCGTCGTTGGTCGCTGTCGAGATTCGCGTGCGCAACGGCTCTCTCAAATCGAAGGTACGCAGCACCGAGATCACCTCGATCAGGAGGAATCGCTGCGACGCAAGCCAGAAGGACGATCGACCGACATGCAATCCACATAGGAAGCCTCATTGAGATCGTGAAACTGCCCCACGCTTACTGACGGCCGTCAATGCTTGTAACGCCCGCTCCCGCGCCATCGGATGATCCACAATCGGTCGTGGATACGAGCGTCCAAGTTCGACTCCCGCTCCCGCCAACACGAGTGGCGGAGCGTCCCACGGCGCAATCGCTGCGGAGGCAGGAAGGCGCGCCAATTCAGGAACCCATCGCCGGATGTACGACGCGTCCGCGTCAAACTTCTCTGCTTGCGATGTCGGATTGAAGATGCGGAAGTACGGCGCCGCGTCTGCGCCACTGCCTGCGGCCCACTGCCACCCGAGCGAATTGTTGGCGAGATCTGCGTCGACAAGCGTATCCCAGAACCACTTCGCGCCATCTTGCCACGGAAGCAGCAGGTGCTTCACCAGGAAACTCGCGACGACCATTCGAACCCGATTGTGCATCCATCCCGTGTGCCACAATTGACGCATACCCGCATCAACGAGTGGGTATCCCGTTTGCCCTTGCTGCCAAGCACGCAACGCGTGCGCGTCGTTTCGCCACGGGAAACGGGCATACTCGGGACGCAATGGCAGGAGATCCGTCTTCGGAAAGTGGAAAAGCACATGGGTCGCGAACTCGCGCCACAAGAGTTCGGCGTGAAATTTGTCCACGCTTTCCTGCGGCGCCCCCGACCGCGCTGAGTGATGCCAAACTCTGCGAATACCAATTTCTCCAAACGCAAGTGACGGCGACAGGAGCGAGGTCCCGACGCTTGATGGATCGTCCCGCCCCACTGGATAGTTGGCAATTCCAGCCTTCAAGAACCGTGCAAGGTGTGCGTTGGCCGCGTCCTCACTCGGCTGCCACTGCGCACGAAATCCAAGATCCCATGGAACGCGCGGCTCAAGTTCGAGCTGAGCGATGGACCGTTCGAGGCTTTCACGATGGGCTTCGGTCGTCTCAGGTTTGCGCTTTGATCGCTCATTCCATGGCGGGGGAAACGCGCGCGGCGCAGACTTCGGTTGGGCCGGTACCGCGCGCCCCCGCACATTCCGAGCGAAGGGCGTGTACACCTGATACGGATTTCCATCCTTCGTTGCGACCTCTTCGGGATCAAAGAGATGGTTCCCAAGGAAGCCATGCCACTTCACCTGACGCGCATCCAGCGCCCCCTCCACGCGTGACTCCTGCGCTCGCGCGGCTGGCTCGAATCGACGATTCCACACAACTTCATTTGCACCTGTCGTGTCGACGAGATCCGCGAGCACCTTGGCCGCTTCGCCTTGAACGACGAGAAGTCGCGACCCAACACTTGTGAGTTGTGCGTCGAGTGCACGAAGCCGACGCGCGAGCCACCACTTCTGTGCGCCGCCCATACACCACGGCGCTTCTTCGACATCTGCGTGGATGTACACGGGAAGCAAACTCTCTGCATGCACCGAGAACGAAAGCGCTGGGTTGTCGTCAAGACGCATATCCCGACGAATCCACCAAATCACATGGCGAGCCATCACGAACCTCCAGCCTCGAGCAAGCGGCCAAGTTCAAGCCGTAGACATGATTCAAGCGATGCGTGTTCGAAACGGAACCCTTCGCGTTCAAGTACGGCGGGGCGAACAAACGCACCTTCAAGCAACAGTCGTTCGCCCATTTCGCCGAAGATTCCACGCACCACCAACGCTGGGAGAGGTGCGAAGGCAGGTCGCCGCATCACGCGGCCGAGCACCGTTGCAAATCCGCGTTGTGGGAGCGCGTTGGGAGCAACAACATTCACTGGGCCAGCAATGGAAGTGTTTCGCAGGGAAAATAGCGTTGCACCAAGCGCGTCATCCAGCGAGACCCAACTGAAACCTTGTCGTCCGTTTCCAATTGGCCCGCCCGCTCCGAGCGCAAACGGCGTTCGCATCTTCTGCAACGCACCGCCAGCAGCAGAGAGCACGACACCGAAACGAAGAAGCGCGGTCCGCACTCCAGCTGACTTCGCTGCAACGGTCGCGTCTTCCCACGCGCGCACGACATCGGGCAAGAAACCTTGTCCAGGCGCACTTCGCTCATCCACCACTTCTTCACCACGATGCCCGTAGTAGCCAACTGCGCTTGCTGAGAGAAAGACACTCGGCTTCGTCGATGCCTGCGCAATCGCGCGACTGATGGCAGCGGTACCCTTGCGACGACTTTCGAGAATGGCCGATTTTCGAGCCGGATTCCAACGCCCCGCTGCAATCGACTCACCAGCCAAATGGATGACTGCGTCGAGATCTTCAACATGGCGCGGATCGACCCCACGCTCTGGATCATCTGGATTCCACGGGCGTTCATGTGTACCAAGCGCGCGATTCGACGCG
>JASGCF010000345.1 GCA_030054275.1 Limnohabitans sp.
GGGGCAAATCGGCGCCTACTCGCACTGTTCGTTCACGGTGCGCGGCGAGGGCACCTTCTTCGGTGCGGAAGGTGCGAATCCGACCGTCGGAACTCCAGGGCATCTTGAGCGCGTTGGTGAAGTTCGCTTGGAAATGGCCTGTCACAAGCGCGATCTCGGCCGCGTGGTGGATGCGTTGCGCGGGGTGCACCCGTATGAGGAACCGGCGTTCGATCTCATACCGCTTGAGCAGGTTCCGGCAGATTTGCGCGAGGGCGCCGGTCGCGTGGCCACGCTTGCGCTCGAAGCGACAACCGCCCAGATTTCCGCGCGTATCTGCCCAAAACTCGGTGGCGGCACCATGCTCATGTCCCGGGGTGCTGCGCGTTCACACCGCCGTTTCGCAGTGTGCGCGGGAAGTGGGGCGAGTTTGCTTGAGAGTGCAGCCGCGCGTGGAGCCACGCTTTTCATCACGGGAGAGTTGACGCACCACGATGTCCTGCGCGCACATGCGCTCGGCCTTGATGTCGTGCTTGCCGGTCATACCAACACAGAACGCGGGTATCTGCCGCAACTTGCGACGCTTCTCGCGCGCGCTCTTGGCGACGATCGTGTCGACCTCATCGTCTCAAAGATGGATCAGGATCCGCTTGCGTAACGCTGGCGACCGCTGGAAATCGCCGATGAGCGGCTGGCAAGGAGAATTGTGGAATTCTCACGATCTTTGCGCGGATGGGTTGAAAGGTTGGCGAACCGCGCCGACTATCCCTGCGGACAGCCAGTGTTGAGGGTTGATCCGCGTAGATCAGCGTCGTTCCAGCCACAGGAGGGCTTGCATGCTGCACCAAGACCGCACGGATGCCGTGACCGAAGGCCTCGCCCGCACCCAATCGACGCGCGCGACGGCGCGCAAGCACTTTGTGCTTGACACCAATGTCCTCCTCCACAACGCGCAGTCGATCTTCAAGTTTGCCGAGCACGAAGTGGTGATCCCGCTCGCGGTGATTGAGGAACTCGACACCTTCAAGAAGAACAACGATGAACGCGGACGAAACGCGCGGCAGGTGACGCGGGCGCTCGATCGGCTTCGGGCGCAAGGCGCGCTTTTCGAGGGCGTTGTGTGGAACGAGCAGGGTGGGTCGATTCGTGTGGCGCGCTGCGGCGCGCATGCCGATTTCTCGCTCGACCTTGATAAAGCCGACAATCGCATCTTGGGTGTCGCGCACGACCTGCACGCGAGCGGCAAACGAACGGTGTTCATCTCAAAGGACATCAACGCGCGGGTGAAAAGTGACGCGCTTGGCATTCCTGCCGAAGATTTCGAACACGACCACATCGCAGCGGACTTTCTGCACGCGGGGTACATCGTTGCCAAAGTTCCTGGCGAAATCATCGATGAGTTGTACGACGAGCGTCAGTTGCGTATCGAGCGACTCGCCGAGTTCGAAGGCCGTTCGCCAGACGGCGCGCATGTGCTTCCAATCGAAGCTGTGGCGAATCAGTTTGTCTTGTTGGTTGATGAGCTGGACGAGCATCACACGGGGCTTGCGCGAATTCTCGCAGACACCGGTGCCGCGATTCCTGTGACCGGCCCGCGCAAACCCGTGTACGGCATCATGGGCCGCAATGTGCAACAGACGATGGCACTTGAGTTGCTTCTCGATGACGATGTCAAAATCGTCACGCTCACGGGTCCCGCCGGCACGGGGAAGACGCTGCTCGCGATTGCGGCCGGTCTTCACAAGACGATCAAGGAAGAGCGCTTCGACAAACTGCTCACCGCGCGGCCGATCATGCCGCTCGGGCGCGACATCGGTTACTTGCCCGGCGATAAAGACGAGAAGTTGTCGATGTGGATGCAACCGATCTTCGACAACATCACCTATCTCCTCTCAACCCGCGGTAGCCATGTCGATGAGCGTCCCGAGAGCCGAACTGCGGAGCAGCGGCTCGACCAACTCATGGCGACCGGCCGCGTGGTGATGGAGCCGCTGACCTACATTCGCGGACGGTCGATTCCGCATCAATTCATGATCGTGGATGAGGCGCAGAACCTCTCGCCGCACGAGATCAAGACGATCGTGTCGCGCGTCGGAGATGGCACTAAAATCGTGCTCTGCGGTGACATCTTGCAGATCGATAACCCGTACTTGGACGCGCAGTCGAACGGATTGGCCCATGCCATTGAGCGTTTCAAGGGCCACCGGATCGCAGGCCATGTTTCATTGTCAAAAACCGAGCGGTCGAATTTGGCAAGTTTGGCAGCCGAGATCCTTTGACTCGGCCGAGGGCGCGGTTATATTCCGACGGCCCCCTCCTCGGAGATTGTCGATCTCCCGAGGCTGTTTGTGGACAATCACCGCACAGCGCTCGTATGTGTGTGAGAACGGTTGTTTGAACCCGTTTCTCAGGATGTTTCGAGCGCAACACGGAACACGTGGAACCGCCCCAGTCGGCAACGACTCAGGCGGAAAGGAAGCGCCAGCGCTCTCGGATTCGAGGGCGCTGGCGTCTTTTTGTGCGCGAAATTGCGAGTCACAGCGAGTCACTGCGACGAGTGTTCGTTGCGGATGCGCCGAGCGCCGTCCTTACTTGCGCTCGCCAAACATCGCCGCGATGCGGAAGGCGAGTTTCAGCGCTTCCAGATAGACCCACGCGAGCGTCACCATCAGGCCGAACGCGAGGAGCCATTCCATCGACTTCGGAGCGCCCGAGGCGACGGCGTCGTCGATCTGTGCAAGATCGACCAAGAGCCAGAGCGACGCGAGCAGCAGGATGCCGACATTGAGGCCAAGTCCGATCCACGCTGCTTGACCACCGTTGAACGCTTCACCGAGGTTCAGGAATGGCATCGGGATACCGAACAGCGTGAGCACCCACGCGATGAGCATCGACACCATGAGGCCAAGCGTCATAAGGCTCAGCACGCTTGCGAACCGCGGTCCTGCGCGAATGATGCCGAAGGTGTGCAGCGCAAGCATGGTTGCCATGAGGCTTCCTGTGATGACGAAGGCTTGCAGCGCGAGGCCGCCCGGCACCTTGATCCCGCGCGCTTCGAGGGCGCTGTCGAGGAACATGCTGAGCGCGCCAAGCACGACGCCTTGGGTGATTGAGTAAAGGGGCGCCACGATCATCGCCAGCGCTGGCTTCCACATGATGGCGGAGAAGCCGACCAGCGAGATGACGAACGACGCGAGCATCACACCCATCAGGATTCCAGGGTGTTGCGACACATACCAGTAGCCGCCAGCGCCAGCTGCGATCGCAAGCAGCGTGCAGAAGCCTGTCTTGGCCATCACGCCTTGGACAGAGGCGGTGTTCGAGCGAGTCGCGCCGCCCGACTGGGCCATGAGACGATCAAGTGCGGAGTCGGAAAGAACGGGATTGGATGAAGAAAGTGCAGACATGGGTGTCGAGTATAGATCGGAAAATGGGTGACTTCTTCCTCAAAGAGCGTGGTCGAGAGA
>JASGCF010000346.1 GCA_030054275.1 Limnohabitans sp.
GGGTGAATGCGGCGCAGGGCGGGGCGAACGAGGTGTTCCGGAAGCGTGTCGATGCTCATATTGGAATCCAAGCGGAAGGGGCTCAGTGTACCGATGGATCGCCACGGGCGAGAGAAGTCACAAAGAATCTCATCGAAGGCAACAGAATCCGTCAACTGAAGTGCACGCTCGACGGTATCGACGCCGATAGATCCGGTCCATACTCGGATCTCGCGTGGTACCTTGCCCCGCCCGGGCAGAGCCCATCTCTCTCACCCCCTAGGAAATCTGATCATGACTGCTGACCGTTGGATGTGCACCCGCCTTGTTCTCGTCGGCTCGCTTGCAGCAGCCGTTTCGCTTGCCTCATCGTCGATGGCGCAGGATGTACCGGCACCGGCACCAGGTGCTGAAGCCGTTGAGAAGGCTCAGCCCACGCGCTCACCGGACGAGGCTGCCAAGATCAAGCAGTTGATCACGAACACCAAGGGCGCGCCGGCGAAGCAGGCGAATCCGAGTGTCGCGCCGACCGCAGTTCCAGGCCAAGACATGCCCGTCGTGCCGCTTCAGTCGAAGCCCTCCGAGATCAACCCAAACGAACCGCCAGCGATTGTGTTTGAGCCGGCGATCGCGGACATGGGTGAGATGATTGCGGACACCGCAAAGACGGTGACCGTCAACATCAAGAATGTGACCAAGGAGCCGATTCGCATCACGAAGGCGATTCCGGGCTGTGGTTGTACGACTCCGGTGTGGCCGAAGGATCCGATTCCGCCAGGCGGCTCGGCTCCATGCGAAATCACGCTTAAGCCAGGCAGTGCGCAGGGCATCAAGTTGAGCAAGAAGGTCACCTTTCAAATCGAGAATCACAACCCAGTGATTCTGTCGGTCGAAGGCAATGTGGTCGCGTATGTGAACATGACGCCCGCGATGCTTGATTCGCCCGCGGAGGACGCAGCAGGCGCTGCCCCAGGCGTCATTACGCTTGAGTCGACCGACAACACCGCGTTCAAGATCACCGAGATTTCTCCGCCAGTCGTGAAGAATCCTCCGACCGAGGCTGCGACCAAGCATGTTCTGAATGTCGACTGGGCGAACTGGCAAGAAGCTGGCCGTAGCCCGAAGATTCAGATCAAGACAGACAACCCGAAGGCGCCGTCGATGACCATGCTTGTCAAGCGCAGCATGGTGAAGGGCGACATGCCTGAGGCTCCAAAGGCGCCAGCCGGCCCAGGCACGACCGACCTCATCAACGCAGTGCGTTCCGGCGACATGGCGAAGGTTAGTGCTGTGCTCGCAACCGGCGCAGATGTCAACGAGCGTGACCGCGCTGGCCAGAAGACTGCAATGCACTGGGCGGCGAAGACTGGAAATCGCGCTGCGCTGGAAGCACTTGTGGCAGCGAAGGCCGACGCAAATGTGAAGGATCGCCAAGGTCGTACGGCGCTCTGGAGCGGTGTCGAAACCGACATTGAGGTTGTGAAGTTCTTGGTCGAGAAGGGCTCTGATGTCAACGCCCGCGACAACATCAACTCGACGCCACTCCTGTGGGCGTCTGGCTTCGGGAAGCCCGAGACTGTTGCATTCCTCATCTCGAAGGGTGCAGATGTCAAGGCAACCGATGACAACGGATGGACTCCGCTGATCTGGGCAGCAGGCCTTGGCCAGCCTATGACGGTCGACATCTTGGTGAAGTCTGGTGCTGACCTCAAGGTTGCAGACAAGCAGACCGGCGACACGCCGCTCTTGCGTGGTGCGCGCACTGGCAAGCCAGAAAGCATCAAGATCCTCGTGGATGCTGGCGCAGATGTGAAGGCGACCAACAAGGCTGGCCAAACGGCACTGCACTTGGCTGCCGCAAGTGGCAATGCAGACAAGGTCAAGATTTTGCTCGACGCAAAGTCGGACCCGGCTGCAGTGGATCAGAAGGGTTGGACTGCGCTCGATCATGCGATGAACCGCACGACTGGCGACAAGACCAAGTTGGTCGAGATCTTGCGTCCAGTGAGCCCAGCGCCGAAGACAAATGAGGCTGCTGCTCCAGCAGCCAAGTGACGCTTCCAAGCGCTTCGTTCAGTTGAGATCATTCCACGCAGCGCGCCGATTCGGCGCGCTGTGTGCTTTCTTGGGAGTCAACTGCGCGATCCTCAGAACGCGCCTGTCCCGTACACTCGCCACCCGCGAGTATCAACCATGGCACACACCCGAACTTCATCTGCCCTTGACGCGCTTGTCACACATCTTCAAGAGACAGCGCTGCTCTCAACCTCCAACAATTTGCTCGATTGGGATCAGGAGACAACGATGCCAGCGGGGGGCTTGGAGTGGCGCGCCCGTCAGCAGGCGCTCATCGCGCGTTTGGTGCACGAACGGTCAAGTTCGATCGAGCGTGGGGATCTCATCTCGGCTGTCGAGTCTGATGGCGCGCTGATGGCTGACGCGCCAACAGTTGCACTTGTGCGCGAAGCGCGCAGGGATTTCGAAAAGGCAACGAAACTGCCTTCGTCGCTTGTCGAGGAAATGGCGAAGACTTCGAGCATGGCCAAACACGAATGGGCTGAGGCGCGTGCAGCGAGCGATTTCAAGCGATTTGCGCCGTGGCTTGAAAAGCTGGTCGGTCTGCTGCGGGCCCAAGCGGATTGTTACGGCTTTGCGAAAGACGGCGAGCGTTGGGATGCCTTGGCGGATTTGTACGAGCCGGGCTGCACCGCCAAGTATGTCGCTGGCGTGTTTGATCCGTTGCGACCCCGCTTGCAAAGGCTCATTGCGGATCTCGCGCATGCGCCAAAGCAACCATCGAGTGCATTCAACGACCACTTCGTCGCGATCGATCAGCAGGAAGCGCTTTCTCGCTTCGTCGCAGAGAAGATCGGATTTGACTTCAACCGCGGTCGACTTGATCGCTCGACGCATCCTTTCTGTGGTGGCACCCATTGCAACGATGTGCGTATGACGACGCGCTACAACGAGCGCTGCGTGAACGATGCGCTTGGCTCAACGATGCATGAATCTGGTCACGCGATCTACGAGCAGGGCCTGCCGTTCGCGCGAATCGGAACGCCGCTTGGTGAAAGCGTTTCGCTTGGTATTCACGAGAGCCAAAGTCGAATGTGGGAGAATCAAGTTGGGCGGAGTCGCTCGTTCTGGCAATGGCTGGCACCCGAAATGACGCGCATCGTCGGTCACGGCGTTGAGCGCTTCTCACTCGACGATCTTTACGGCGCCGCCAATGTTGTCGAACCCGGTTTCATTCGCGTCGAGGCCGACGAAGCGACCTACAACCTCCATGTCATGGTGCGCTTCGAAATTGAGCGCGCGGTCATCGGTGGTGCGCTTGAAGTCGCGGGAATTCCTTCGGTGTGGAACCGGCTGTACAAAGAATTGCTGGGTCTTGAAGTTCCAGATGATCGCCGTGGATGTTTGCAGGACATTCACTGGTCCATGGGTGCGATGGGCTATTTCCCA
>JASGCF010000347.1 GCA_030054275.1 Limnohabitans sp.
GTTCTTTAGTTATCTCTTCGCGGTGCAAGCGGTCGTCGGTGCTGTGACGAAATCGCCGATTGCGTCTGTGATCGTGACGCTGCTCTTTTGGATCTTCATTTTCCTCGTTCATTCCGGCGAGCAGTTCACATTGGTCGGCCGGACCGCGAGTCGACTTGAGATCGCTGGCATGGAAGCAAAGATCGAGTCGCTCAAGACGGACGAAGCGAAGGAAGGTTTGCGCAAGCCGCTCGAAGATCAGCGCGATGCGGACGGAAACTGGGTGCTGGCGCACCGAATCTTCTTCAGCGTGAAGACGGCGCTACCCAAGACGACGGAAACTGCAGGGCTTGTGACACGCGCACTTGCGGTCGCCGCGAACATCGGTGATGAGGAGGATGCAGAGGCGGAAGACGAAAACACTCGTCGACAGCGTGGATTCTTCCGGTCGCAGTTCGTGAGCGAACGTAAGTTGCGTGCCGCGATGGATGAGGAAATGTCGAAGCGGCCGGTTTGGTGGATTGTCGGGACGAGCTTCGTCTTTGAGGTGATGCTGTTGTCCCTCGGGGCTTGGTGGTTCCGTCGACGGGACTTCTAATGAGCGCTCGCAACGTGTTTGAGCGCTCGCAACCTGCTTCGCAACTTGCCCGCTCTGGCGTGAATCTCGTCGACGGTCATTTGCTACGCGTCTAGCGTCTACGATCATCGCTTTGGTACATTTTGGACCCGATGGTCTTCAAGGATGGAAATCTACAATGAACATGATTCGCCAAGTGCTCCTCGGTAGCGCGATTGTCTTTGTGGCCGCCAGTTTCTGTGGATGTGCTGCAGGTTCAGCAACAGCTGGGTACTCCATCGCGGCGTCAACCGCTGATGACCTCAAGTCTGAGGCGCGGACCCGAATCATTCAGGAAGCTGTTTCACAGTCGAAGGCATCGCTTGCAGAGGATCTGAAGCTCGAGCGAGAAGCAATCCTGCGGGAAGCGAAGGTCGAAGCGGCGAAGGAAGCAGAGGCGATTCTCAATCGCGCAGTCGAGCGTCTCGTGCGCGAGTCGAGAGAGGCGGCGGAGGATTACATCATGGAGCAGATCCCTAAGATCCGTCAGCGCATTCTGAAGGAACTTGAGAACCAGGGAGATGTTACGCCGTTGCCCGCGCAATCAATCACGCCGGCGCCGACAACGCCACCTGCACCCACAGTGCCTTGAGCCAAGGAGAGCGCACTTGACGGCTGGGTCGTGGCTGCTCAGCGGCGGTACGACTTTACGCTCGACCGAGTTCGGTCCCGCGATCGCGCGCTGCACGCAGCGTTTCCACCATGAGTGCATCAAGGCCACCGGGGCGCGCTGCAACATCATCGAGTCGGGCAACGCCCGCAGCGGTCGTTCCGCCTTTACTCGTCACCTTCGCGCGCAAGACCTCGGGCTCTTCGCGTGTTGCATCGAGGAGCGCAGCAGCGCCAACGAGCGTTTCGCGCGCCAGCGTGCGCGCTGTGTCTGTGGGCAGTCCGATCTCTTCGGCAGCGAATGCCCACGCTTCCAAGAAGCGAAACACGAACGCCGGTCCCGATCCGCTTACAGCAGTGACCGCATCGAAGAGCGCTTCCGGCACCCGAATCGTGCGCCCGACAGACGCGAACAGTTGCTCGACTTTTTGGAAGTCGGCTTCCACGACATCTGCATCCGATGCAACCGCGGTCATGGCGCGCCGCACAGCGGCCGGTGTGTTTGGCATCGTGCGGACAACTCGTGCCGACCCGCCGAGCGCATCGCGAATGGCATTGCTGCGTACACCTGCCATCACCGAAATCACAAGCGGGCCGTCTCGCGCGACGGTTCCGATCGAGGCAACAGCCGATACAAATTGTTGGGGCTTCACAGCCAAGACCAACATCTCGGCGTCTCCGATGACCGTTGGTTGCACGGCTCGCATGCCCAGTTCGCGGGCTTCTTCTACGCGTGCGGGGTCGGGATCGATCACGCCCATCTCGCTCGGGGCTGCCAGACCCGACTCGATGGCACCACGCACGATCGAATGTCCGACATTTCCGAAACCGACTATGACAAGACGCGGCTGCATTTGCGCAAGGTAACGAGCGTCGTCGGTCCTGCGGCCCGCCTTCAAAGCGCATTCGATCCGTTACACTTCGCGCCCATGCCCCGACCCGGCTACAGCCCGCTGTATCAACTCGACTTCGAGAACCCAGTCCTCGAGATTGAGCGTCAAATCGACGCGATCGAGGAGCGTCCAGACGCAGCGCGCTATGCGGATGAACTTCGCACGCTCAATGAGACGCGCGAGAGTCTGCTCAAGAAGTTGTACGCCAATCTTTCGCCGTGGCAGACGGTGCGTGTTGCGCGGCACCCGCTTCGTCCGCAGGCGACCGACTACATGTCGATGATTTGTCGCGACTTTTGCGAACTCCACGGCGATCGCGCGTTCGGAGACGATCCGGCGATCATCACTGGCTTCGCTCGCATCGGCTCGATGAAGTGCATGTTCATCGCGCACAACAAGGGGAAAACCGTTGCAGAGAAGGTGGCCGCCCACTTTGGCTGCGCGCATCCCGAGGGCTACCGCAAGGCGCTCTTGAAGATGAAACTCGCCGAGAAACTCAAACTCCCCATCGTGACGCTGGTGGATACGCCCGGCGCATACCCAGGCGTCGGGAGCGAGCAGCGCGGACAAGCCCAAGCCATTGCGCTCAATCTGCTTGAGATGAGTCGATTGCGCACGCCGATCGTGTCGGTTGTGATTGGTGAGGGCGGATCGGGCGGAGCGCTTGGTATTGCGGTTGCAGATCGCGTTGCGATGCTGGAAAACGCGTGGTACTCGGTGATCTCGCCTGAAGGTTGCGCTGCAATTCTTTGGAAAGAAGCGAATGAGCAAACCAACGCGCGAGCAGCGGAGTGCCTTGCGCTGACAGCCCGTCGAAACCTCGAAAACGCCCTGATTGACGAGGTCATTCCTGAACCTGTCGGCGGCGCGCACCGCGACCCGCGCAAGACGGCGGACGCGCTCCAAACATGGATTGTGGACCGTTTGCGTGACTTGACGCGCATGAATCCCGAGACTTTGGTGCGGCAGCGCTACGAGAAGTTCCGCAAGATGGGCGCCTTCCGCGACGAAATGGCCACGGTTTCCGCCTAGTCGGGCATGCCTGCGCGGAGTTCTACGCATCGATTCCCGTCGAAACACCGACGAAATCCCTAGAAATCGAGTCGTACATCAGCCGCGCGGTCTTTGACGATCATGGCGGGGGGTGCTACCCTTCGAGCCCTTCAACCGTCGTTGCGCGACCTTCTTGCGCATGCGGCCGGAGAGAGCGAGACACGACTTGGCGAAGAAGAAAGATACGAAGTCGCCCGCAAAGCCTGCGGCAAAGTCTGCAGCGAAGTCTGTGGCCAAGGTTTCTGCGAAGCCTGCAGCGAAGTCTCCTGCGAAGGCGCCCGCAAAG
>JASGCF010000348.1 GCA_030054275.1 Limnohabitans sp.
CCGTTGGTCTTGCGCTGCTCTTGCAGCCTGGACGCGCTGGGATGCGCATCGCAGGAACGATTGTGCTCGTCGCGAGTTTCGCGATGTTGTGCGTCGAAGTGGTGAAACGCGCTGCCAGTGCAGATGGTTCCACTGCAACGGTCGCGTCGGTCTTCCCGATTGTGTTTGGGTTCATCGCGCTCGTGGGCGCCGTGCGCATGGTCACGCACCCACGGCCCGTCTTTGCTGCGCTGTACTTCATACTCGTGGTGATCGCGACGGGCGGCATGTTCCTCTTGCTTGGCGCAGAGTTCATGGCGTTCTCGCTTGTGATTGTGTACGCAGGCGCGATTCTGATCACCTACATGTTTGTCTTGATGTTGGCGCAGCAGAGCCCTGTCGCTGGACTTGGCGATGCGTGGTACGACCGCGTGCCGCGCGAGTCGATCTCGGCTGTGTTGGTTGGATTCGTGATGCTGGCCGTCCTTGGCGACGCATACTTCTCGCAGAAGGGCCAAGCATTTCTTGCGGATCGACGCGACGCGACGCTCGAAATGGGCCGCGAGACAGAATGGGCGCGACTCGACTCGATGCCCAAGTTGTTGATGGAGACCGTGCAGGTTGCCTACGCAGACGCATGGAAGAAGAGCGGCGCCGAAGGTGCGATGCCAAAGATTGTTGAGATTGTGCGCGAGAAGAATGGGCGTGCGCTGAAGATGGAATCAGAGGGCGCTGTTGCGCTTGTCCAAATTGAAGGCGGGAAAGTGACTCCCGTCGCGCTCTCCAACGCGCGTCTTCCCGACAACAGCCGACAAGTTGGTGTGGACCTTGTGTCGCGATTCCCCGCCGGTCTTGAGATCGCAGGCGTCGTGCTGTTGATGGCGCTCTTTGGCGCTGTGATCTTGGCCCGCAAGCAGATTGAACTCGGCGAGGACGAGCGTCGCTCGCTCGCTGGCATGCGACGGCTCTCCGTGGACGGTGAGCCTGGCACAGGAGGTGCTGCGTGAGTTTCCCAATGGCGAGTCTTTCAACTGTGCATTCTGTCACCGCGAATTTTCCATCCGTTCTTGCGCAGGCATCGGGTTCGATCGGCGATCGCGTCGGGTCGTTCTTCGCGGCAAACGACGCTGTGACGGTGAATGTCGCTTTGCTCGTCAGCGCTTTGCTCTTTGCGTGCGGGCTTGTTGGCTTCCTCAGTCGCCGCAACATGATCATCATGTTCCTCTGCACCGAACTGATGTTCCAAGCGGCAGCTTTGGCGATGATCGCGTTCGGCAAGGTGCACCACGACATCTCCGGCCAAGTGTTTGTGATCTTCATCCTGACCGTTGCTGCCGCAGAAGCTGCACTCGCGCTCGGCTTGGTTGTTCTTCTTTATCGCCGTCGCGAGACGCTTGATTCGGAAGCATGGAGCGAACTGCGCGAAGCATGATGAGTGCATGAAACAGTGCCTCCATTGATCAGTGAGTTTGCGGAACGACACGAACTGAAGCGCGAACGAGCGCCTTTCCAGAGACACCCATGACAGCGATCGCCAGTCTCATCTCAACCCTGTCACACACCAGCGCTGCGACATTCGCTGCCGTCCCATCCGTGCTTGCGGAAGGCGCGTCACCGGTGAGCGCTCCGATTCCAGCCGCGACGCCTGCGGACGATCTGCGATGGGCTGGCCTCATCCTGCTGTTGCCCGCAATCTCGGCGGTGTTGTGTGGGTTGTGCGCTGCGATGCGCGTGCGCAACAAGTTGCCTGGCATCATCACTGCCGTGTCGCTTCTCGCCGCGTTCGGCACCACCCTTGCGTTGTTCCTTCAATGTCAAGATGCAGCGACGCCGCGCACGGTGCATCTCTTCGATTGGATTTCGTTTGACTGGTTCGCAAGTGACGGCACCAAATCCTCGTTCTTAGCGCCGTTCTCGCTGTACATCGACAAACTCACACTGCTTTGGATGCTGTTCGTCACGGGCCTTGGTTCGCTCATCACGATCTATGCAACCGAATACATGGAATCAGATGTAGGCAAGGGTTACGCCCGCTTCTTCGGCTCAGTCAGCATCTTCTTGTTCGCCATGGGTTCGCTCGTGATGGGCGGCAACCTGATCCTGCTCTATCTCGGTTGGGAAGGTGTCGGTCTCGCGAGCTACCTGCTCATCGGCTACTACTTCTCGAAGCCAAGCGCGGTTGCTGCTGCAAAGAAGGCATTTATCGTGAACCGCATCGGCGACCTTGGCTTGGCGCTGGGCGTCTTCTTGATCTGGTTCAACTACGGCACCGTCGAATACGACGCGCTGTTTCAAGCGCTTTCCCGCGAGCAAGCCGCTGGTGGCGTCAGTGAGTGGTCAAAGGCGGCGATTCCGTTCTGCTTGATGCTCGGCGCATTCGGCAAGAGCGCGCAATTCCCGCTGTATGTGTGGTTGCCCGATGCGATGGAAGGTCCAACGCCAGTGTCTGCGCTCATTCACGCAGCAACCATGGTGACGGCTGGCATCTATCTCATCGCTCGCACCTACCCGCTGTTCGGTCTGCACCCGATGGCGCTTCCGACGGTCGCGTTGGTTGGCTGCACCACAGCGTTGCTTGCTGCAACGATTGGCATGGCGCAGTACGACATCAAACGCGTGATGGCGTATTCGACGGTTTCGCAACTTGGCTACATGTTCCTCGGCTTGGGCGTGGGCACGACCTTTGGCGCCGTGTATCACGTGTTCACGCACGCGTTCTTCAAGGCCCTGCTCTTCTTGTGCTGCGGCGCCATTATGCACGGCATGGCAGGACAACTCGACTTGCGCAAACTTTCAGGTCTGCGCAAGGTGAAGGGTTTCGGCATCATCAGTTGGACATTCCTCTTTGGATGTCTCTGCTTGGCTGGCTTCCCATTCACTGCCGGATTCTTCTCGAAGGATTCCATCATCGCGCAAGCATTCGCGAGCGGGAACCCGATGTTCGCAACGCTTGGCTGGATCGCCTTGTTCACGGCATTCTTGACCGCGTACTACACCTTCCGCGTGTGGTTCCGAGTCTGCGGCGGTCCGGTGAAGTACGAGGCGGGTGACGAGGCGCATGGTCACGACCATCACGATGGTCATAACGGCCATGACAGTCACGCGCACGATTCGCATGGTGGTCACGGTCATGGTCATGGTCATGGTCATGGCGAGTTCCATCCCCACGGCCCGCGTCTTGCGATCAATGCTGTGCTTCTCTTGATCTGTGTCGGTGCGATCCTCGCTGCAGTCCCCGCGTATCTGGCGATGCGTGAAGGTGGGCACAACTGGGTCGAGACGATGGTGTCGCAGAGTTCAGCGGCTTTGGCCGGTGATGGGCATGGTCATGGTCATGAGCATGGCGACACCCATCACGCGCTCTCGTTTACGGGTATCGCAGATGTGCACAAGGCGACCAGCGTGGTCGCGAGTGTGTGTGGCATCTTGGGTATCGCAATCGCTTGCTTCTTC
>JASGCF010000349.1 GCA_030054275.1 Limnohabitans sp.
CCTTGCAGGCACAGCGTAAGTCCGCCGGAGACGGGGCGTCGCGTGCTGCATCCGACTGTCAAAACGCATATTTGGGGCCGCTCAGGCTTTTCCGGACCAAGTCTGGTGCTAGGTTCTCGCGTCGTCGATCTTTGATCGCCGAGCGAAGTCGCTGAGTCAAATGATCTGCCTTCGGAGCCACCAATGCCATCGAACGAACGATTGTTTCCAACGCCGCAGATGAGCCGAACGATGAACCACGCGATGAACCACGCGACGAACCTGACATCGTCTCTCTGCATCGCGATCGCTCTCGCTTCAGCATCGATGTGTGCAACGATGACGCACGCGCGCGAAGCGGTTGGTGGGAAGCCGCCACGCGCCTCTACCAACGCTGTCGCGTCTTCGGAGGGTCGCATCGTCGAAGAGATGATGGGCGTTCGTGACACCGAACAACTTGTGGTTTCGCAACCAGGTGGCGGCGAGAGTTCAGGCGAAGGTGGGGTTGCAGGCGCGTGTCCGCCGGTGATTTCAACGCACACCAATGCCAATTTCGAAGGCGGACAATTCGTCGTGCAAGCGGGATTTGCAGAAGGCGAGATCGCCGCGTGTTCGTACACGCTGACCGCTGCAGACTTCCCGTTGCGCATCGACCTGTGCGAGATGATTTTCGCAACTAGTGCCGCAACCGTGCAGACCACCACCAAGTGGTCCATTTTGGTGTGGGAAGGAACGCCCGCGACAGGCACACTGAAATACACCTACTCATCGGACGGCAAGATTCTCCCGCACTTGGTGATGCAGCCTGGAACGAACGGCACCAATGTGCAGTTCTCGATTGACCCCGGCGACCCCGAGCAGATGGTCCTTCAAGACAACGGAACGCAGACCTTTAGCATCGGGTACCGCATCGACGACCACAACAATCAAACGCAGAATCCATGCTTGGTAGCTCCGCCCTCTGGGTCCAATGCATTTCCAACGACGGATGTCGGCGGACTGCAGGCGCCAACGCGGAACTGGCTTTATCTGCTGAACTGTGGAGCGTTGGGTTGCCCTGCTGGATGGAAGAACTTTTCACAACTCCCCACGGGCTGTCGGCCGAGTGGCGATTGGGTGATGCGCTGTACATGGACGCCCGTGAACTGCGAATTGCCAGGCACCTGCTGTTTGCCCAATGGTTCGTGCCAAGTGTTGTCTGCAAGCGCTTGTGCGACACAATCCGGCACCTTTGGTGGCGAAGGGACATCGTGCACATCGTCGACTTGCTCGCAGAACATTGCGCCATGCTGTTTCGCAGCAACGGGCGGATGTCTCACGCTGCCGCCAGCGTCGTGCTTGGGTGCGGGTGGCGTACCTGGTCCAACCGGGCAAACATGCGCGGGTTATGTCTGTTTCCCAATCGGTGCCTGCTGTCTGCCGGATGGAAGTTGTGCTTCGGGCTTGAGCCCAGCGCAGTGCGCTGCACAGAACGGTGTGTTCCAAGGAAACAACACAACATGCTCGGCAGGTCTCTGTCCTGAGCCGCTCGGTGCTGCATGCTTCCCAACAGGGTTCTGCTTGCAACTGACGGCCGCACAAGCCGCGTCTGCGGGCGCCTCGTGGCAGGGGCCAGGGTCATCCTGCGCGGATCTCAACGGCAACGGTGTCGCAGACGCATGTGAAACTGGAAACCCCTACGACATCGACGGGAACGGGACGGTCAATGCAGCGGACCTCTCGATCATGTTGGCGAATTGGGGCGCCTCTGGTGGCGCGGCAGATGTGAACGACGACGGCACCGTGAACGCCGCAGACCTGTCGTTACTGCTCGCCAACTGGGGCTGAGCGCACGGCGTCCGATAGGCAGTTGTCCTGCGCAAGCCGTGCATGTGATGGTGTCCCATGGTCGATCTGTGCGGGCGTCGTGACCGCGATCGTTCGGCGGATGAAGCTTGCGTGTTGCATGCAGTCGTCTCTGTGATAGCGTGTGGCCGTGGGGCACTGCCTGCTTGCAGGCCGTGCGGGTCGAGGAGGGATTTATGCCAAATGCATCGCGTGGGAATCGCGTCGTCTGTGCGATTGTCGGGCTTTCAACGACAGTGCTCGGCTTGGTCACGCCCTCAATCTCTGCGCAGGTTTGCGGCGTGCCGACCGCTGGTGATTGCCTCTTGGTGCATGAAACGCCCGGGTGTGCGGACGCTGCGTGCTGTAGTGCGGTCTGCGACATCGATCCCTATTGCTGCACCACACAATGGGACTATCTCTGTAGACAGATGACGATGGATGCGCCGGCATGTGGAGTTTTGCCTCCGGTGAACGACGAACCTTCGGGCGCACTTTTCATCGCGGCTGGACTCATACCGCTCACCACAGTCGGCGCGACAGACTCGACTGATGTCTCCATTCCAGCGTCGTGCGGCGGTCTCTTCGGAGACGAGATCCGACGCGATGTGTGGTTTGAGTATCGCGCTGGACGAACGGGAACAGTCACGATTTCAACTTGCCCGAGTGCCGGCGACGATGTGGGTGCCGAGTTCGATCCCATTTTGGTCTTGCGCGATCCAGGAACGCTCGCCGTTCTTGCGTGTAACGACGAGGCCGCTGGATGTGGTGGATATGCGATCGTTTCTCATGCTGTGACAGCGGGTGAGCGACTCCTTGTGCAAGTTGGTGGGCACGATGAGTACATCGGCGTGGGGAAGATGCTTGTGACTGAATCTGGCGTCGCACCAAACGCGCCCGTGAATGATCTTTGTGTTGACGCGCTTGAGGTGACAGTCGAGGTGGGTGTCGATGTTGCCATTCCTTTCGATTTGCTTGCGGCGTCTCGTGATGATGCATCGTGTGACGACGCGCTTGTCGACATTTGGTATCGAATTCCGGCGCAGGGCGTGGCTGGTGAGTGGACACTTGAGATTTGCGGCGCGGACGGCGTTGCGCGACTCGAAATCGCACGCGGCGATTGTTCCGGTGAGCGGGTGTGCGGTGCGCTTGTTCATTGCGAAGAGGGTGATTTTCCCGAAGGCGCGGAAGTGGTGATCGAAGTCGCAGCCGACGAGCCGACGGTTGTGCGAGTGGCAAGTGTCTCGCGCGGCGTTGGTGTCTTGGTGGCGGGTTTCGTGGCGCAACCCGCGTGCCCAGCGGATATCACGGGCGACGGTGATGTTGGTGCTGCAGATCTTTCGTTGCTGCTTGCACAGTGGGGCGTACCAGGTGACTCCGATATCAACGGTGACGGTGATACAAGTGCAGCCGATCTTTCGCTGTTGCTCGAAGCGTGGGGCCCGTGCAAGTGAGTCGTGACCAGTGCATTTGATTGCGTGCTCTGCGGCTCTGTGTCTCCGCGAGAACACTGTTCTTGCGGGAGAATGTTCTCACGGAGCCACGGGGATCACGGAGTGACGCTGCGAAGGTGGACGCTGCGAAGCGGCGTCCGGCAACACTCTCCGCGAACAAAAAGGCCCGCGCA
>JASGCF010000350.1 GCA_030054275.1 Limnohabitans sp.
ATCTTGGTGCGCGCAGTACAGCATCGACGGCGCGATCATCAGTTCCAGTGCCACCGACGCTCGCATCGATTTCGACCCATCCATCAACGCCTGCATCGCCGCACGCACAGAAGTTGCCTCTGCGCACAGTCAGTCATGCGACCGCTGATGGGCCTGCGCAACATGTCAGTGCGCAAAGACCAGTGATTGTGGCGATCGGGGCATCGACTGGCGGACCGCGCGCGGTTGCAGAAGCGCTGGCGGGTTGCCCGCGAAGTTTGCATGCAGCATTTGTGATCGTGCAGCATGTCTCGGTGGATTTTGTCGGCGGTTATGCGCAGTGGCTTGCTGCAGAAACAAAGCGAGAGGTCGTACTTGCGCAGCGGGGTCATGCGCTTCGCGCGGGAGATATTGTGGTCGCCGGCGAGGATCGACATTGCACGGTCACGCGCTCAGGAATCATTGAGTATCGCGACGAACCGAAAGAGCACTTGCATCGCCCCGCTGTTGATGAACTCTTCCGATCGCTTGTTCACTATCCGCAATCAGGTGTTGCGGTCTTACTCACCGGCATGGGGCGCGACGGCGCCGATGGACTCCTTCAACTTCGCGGTGCTGGATGGCACACGATCGCGCAAGATGAAGCGACGAGCGTTGTCTGGGGTATGCCCGGAGCAGCGCATCGCATGGGCGCTGCGGTCGAAACGGTGCCACTCTCGGCCATGAGCCATGCGATTTCATTGGCTGTCGAAACCAGAATTCGTCGTGTGGCGTTGGGTCACTGAGGAACAATGATGCAGAGTCTCGAAACGATTGATCGCGTCTTGCTTGTGGACGACCAACGCATTGTTGGTGAAGCGGTGCGTCGCATGATTGCCAATCAGCATGCGTGTGAGTTTCGTGCGGTCGACGACGCATCGAAGGCGATCGAAGTTGCGCAAGAGTTTCGCCCGACCGTGATTTTGCAAGATATTGAGATGCCGAGCATGAACGGTCTCGATCTTGTCACGCTCTATCGGGCACACGAAGCGACGCGTGAAGTTCCGGTCATCATGCTGACGGGGAAGGAAGATCCAGCTGTGAAAGCCGACGCGTTTGCGCGTGGGGCAAGCGACTACTTGGTGAAGTTGCCGCATCCGGTTGAGTTGATTGCGCGCATTCGACATCATTCTCATGGCTATCGCATGCAACTTGAGCGAAACGCCGCGTTCTCTGCGCTTGCTGCGAGTGAAGCGCATATGAAAGCCGAGATCCATCGCGCAGCTTCCTATGTGCGTTCGCTGCTTGACCCACCGATGGATGGTGCAGTTCATGCGGATTGGCGATTTGTGCCGTGCGAAGCGCTTGGTGGTGATGTCTTTGGATATCACTGGATCGATGAAGATCATCTTGCGATGTATGTCATCGATGTGAGTGGTCACGGCGTCGGTCCCGCCTTGATGGGCGTTTCTGCGATGAATCTCATCAAGAGCGGTTCGCTTGAGCGCGAGCAAGTGCTTGACCCAACGCGCACCTTGCAAGCGCTCAACGCGGCTTTTCAAATGGCGCGTCACGACGGCATGTACTTCACGGTTTGGTACGGCGTGTACAACCGCTCCACGCGCGAACTTGCATGGTCGGGTGGGGGACATCCTCCTTCCTTTCTGATTCGCGGCGGAGCGCTGAAGCGTTTGGAATCGACCACATTTATGGTCGGCGTCGTGGATGAGTACGACGCGCCAACAGAGCGCATCACGCTTGAGCGAGGTGATCGCTTGTATCTCTTCTCGGACGGAGTTTTCGAGTTGCACTTGCGTGAGGGTGGGGTCTGGGGAGTTGATCGGTTTGAGGCTTATTTGGCCGCGATTTCGCCGGAAAATGCGCTTGATGCCGTGGTGCAGGAGACGCGCCGGGTTGTGGTTCAGGGAAGGGGTCAAGCAGACCCTGGGCCCGACGCAGCCGTCGCTTGGGACGACGATTTCTCGCTCATTGAGTTTCGGTTCAGTTGATCGAGTTCAACTGTGGGGCGAGTCTGAGCCGATCATTTCCGGCTCAAGGGCCTATCCTCTGCGCCCGCTGCAGCCTGGTGGTCGCAGGTATGTGTTTGTAGAAGGATTGCATTTATGAAGAATGTTCTCGTCATCGGAGCTGGAAAGATTGGTCGCATGGCAGCGCATCTTTTGGCGCACTCAGGCGATTATCGCGTGCATGTCGTCGACTCGCACGAAGCTTCGTGGCGCAAGGCAATTGATGGTTTGCCGAACGCTTCGGGTGCGACTGCGGATTTTGCAAAGCAAGCGGATCTTGACGCTGCGATCAAAGGGCAGTGGGCGCTTATCTCATGCGCGCCGTTCTTCTGCAATCCGTTGATTGCAGAGCGAGCAAAGGCACACGGTGCGCACTATCTCGATCTCACCGAAGATGTTGCTGTAACCAAAAAAGTCATGGCGCTTGCGGATGGAGCTGCGACAGCGTTCATTCCGCAATGCGGGTTGGCGCCCGGCTACATCACGATTGCAGCGAATCACCTCGCGAAACCCATGAGCGAGATTCATGAGTTGCGTTGTCGCGTGGGCGCGCTGCCGCGCAATCCGACAAATCAACTGAAGTACAACATGACATGGTCGACGAACGGCCTTGTGAACGAGTACTGCAATCCGTGCGAAGCGCTTGTGGATGGCAAGATGACGCTGCTTGCTCCACTCGAGAACCTTGAGGAGTTCACGCTCGATGGCATTCAGTACGAGGCGTTCAACACATCTGGTGGATTGGGTTCACTTGGCGAGTCGCTTGCCGGTCGCGCGCGCAATGTGAACTACAAAACGATTCGCTATCCGGGTCACTGCAAGCTCATCAAGTTCTTGCTGAACGATCTCGGGTTCATCGATCATCGACAGCAGTTGTGTGATGTGTTCGACCGCGCGATTCCAGCAACCGACGACGATGTGATCGTCATTCTCTGCGTCGCAATCGGCGTTGAGAACGGCCGTCTCGTTGAGAAGATCGACTCGCGCCGTGTGCCTGCAAAAGTGATGCAGGGGAAGCACTGGACCGGCATTCAGATTACGACCGCAGCCGGCGTGTGCGCCGTGCTTGACATGCTGAAGGATGGGCAAGTACCTCAGAAGGGCTTCGTACGCATGGAAGATGTGTCGTACGACGCATTCATCGCGAATCGCTTCGGCCGCGAATATGTGGTTTGAATGATTTTCCCAACGGTGCCGAGAGGCTAGCGGGTACAAGCGGGTACGAGCGGGTGCTCTCCTGGCACCGTGGACGGTGCATGGAAACGGCTGTGCGTACAGCGGATGCACGCGGGCGTCGCAGTGCCGAGTCAGTGCCGGGTACGAGCGGGTACGAGCGGGTCTCTGCGCGGCACGGTGGGTTTACGCTGGCCGCAGCCACGGCGCGCGCATCAGACTTTCTTCACGCGCAAATTGCGATACGCCACG
>JASGCF010000351.1 GCA_030054275.1 Limnohabitans sp.
CAATCTTCGATCAGGTCGAGCGAATGCTCTTCCTCTTCGTTGTGGCAGATCTTGGACTTCTTCTCACTGGCGATGCGCAGACGACGAAGCGAGATGTAATTGCCACGCCCCTTGCAGAGCACAGTCGTGAACTCATCGGGAATGACTGCTTTGAGGAGCGGTACATCTTTGTCGAAGATTTGTTCCTGCAGCGAGATGGTGTGCGTACACACGACCACGCGCTCACGACGCTCGAGAATGCGGCGAATCGCGGGAACGAGGTAGCCGAAGCTCTTGCCGACGCCCGTACCCGCCTCGACGAGAAGCCGCCCTTTCGACTCGAGGTTGGCCTCGACCGCGTTCGCCATGAGGAGTTGCTCAGGACGCGACTCGAAGCCCGCGATGCGACGCGCGAGCGGACTTTCCGGCCCAAGAAAATGTGCGGGGTAGAGCGACACGAGCAAGACCGGAGCGTAGCGTCCGGAAAGCCGCGCGGCAGCGAGTCGACAGCGGGCGCGCAAAGTGCGATGAAGGCGTGGACCGCCACTCACTCGCGCGGCCGCGTGGCACCCGACGGGCAGAGCCCGTCGGCGGCGAGCGCGAGATCCACACCCAACTCCGATTGGCAACGCCCGTCGGCGACGGACGCTCCTCTACAACCGACCTACAGACCACATCCACGCGCTTGGGATTCGAAACTCTGGGCGAAGCCCTGAGTCCGTCATCCCGCGGGTGTGGAGCGCAGCGACACAGACGCGTTTCGCGCTGCCGAAGGCGCGCGAAACATTCATGTCCGCGAGCAAAAAAGCCGTGCACCGCGAAGCGGCGAAGCCCCAAAGCGAGCAAAAGCGGCGGTCGCGAATGCAGTTCGCGACCGCCGCTAGTTGCGAGCGCTCAATCAGCGGACAGGGAGGGATTCGAACCCTCGGTACAGGGATTACCCCATACAACAGTTTAGCAAACTGTCCCCTTCGGCCTCTCGGGCACCTGTCCGACGGGAGTCGCACTATACACACTCTTCGCCCGCCGCGGCACCCGTCTTCGAGGCCTGATATTCTCTCCGCCCCCATGAAGATCCATGAGTACCAGGCCCGTCAGTTGCTCGCAGAAGCGGGCGTCGCAGTTCCAGCATTCGCAGTGGCGGACAACATTCCATCCGCTGTCGCGGAGGCAAAGAAACTCTTCGACGCAGGCATCAAAGAGATCGTCATCAAGGGTCAGGTCCATGCAGGCGGGCGTGGAAAGGCCGGCTTCGTCAAGTTGGTCACCAACCTCGCGGACGCAGAGGCCGCGGCAACCTTCATGCTCACCAACAAGATGGTCTCGTACCAGACTGGGCCCGAAGGATTGGTGGTGCGCAAACTCCTCATCGCAGCAGCCGAACAGATCGCGAAGGAGTACTACCTCGCGATCACTGTGGACCGAACGCGCCGCACAGCGACCATGATCGCAAGCGCAGAGGGCGGCGTCGAAATCGAAGTCGTCGCGGAAAAGAACCCAGCAGCAATCCTCAAAGTACCGTTGCACCCGATTCTTGGTTTGCAAGCATTCCAAGCTCGCGAAGTGGCCTTTCAACTTGGCTTCAAGGGGAAGCAGGTCGGACAAGCCGTCGACATCATGATGAAGATCGCCAAGGTCTTCCGTGAAAAGGACGCAAGCCTCGTTGAAATCAATCCGTTGGTCGTCACGCCAGCAGATGAGAAGAACCCAGACGGACGCGTACTCGCACTTGATGCCAAATTTCAGTTCGACGACAACGCTCTCTTCCGCCAGCCAGCGGTTGAAAAACTCTTCGATCCGTACGAAGAGAATCCTGCGGAGATTCGTGCACACGAATTCGGACTTTCGTATGTCGCGCTCGACGGCAACATTGGCTGCCTCGTGAATGGTGCCGGACTTGCGATGGCCACGATGGACATCGTGAAACTGCACGGTGGTGAACCAGCCAACTTCCTTGATGTTGGTGGCAGCGCAAGCGAGGAGGCCGTGACTGAGGCCTTCCGAATCATTCTCGGCGACCCGAATGTGAAGGGCATTCTTGTCAATATCTTTGGTGGCATCATGCAGTGCGACAAAATCGCGCGCGCCATCGTGTCAAGCGCAAAGACTGTCGGCTTCAAGGTCCCGTTGGTCGTTCGCCTCGAAGGCACCAATGTCGCTGCAGCACGGCAGATTCTCGCGGATGCGTCGAAGGAGATTCCGGGTATGCACGCAGCAACCGATCTCACCGACGCGGCGCGCAAGATCGTCGCAGCAGTTGGTGCTGTGCCGGCGGCGAAAGCCGGCTGATCTATGCCCGATCGCAGCCTGGTTCTCTTCGATATCGATGGCACGCTGCTCCGCACGGAGGGTGTTGGCATTGCAGCAATGTTGCGCGCATTCAACTCTCTCTACGGCGATCGTGGATTTTCGTTTGATGGGATCGAAATCGCGGGCGCCCTCGACGGCCTTCTCTTCCGACGGCTGATGGACACACACGGCCTACCGCATCACGACGAAGCACACGGGAAGTTTCGCGAGGCGTATCGCAGTGAGCTCAACAGCACGCTAACCCCTGCAAAAGTTCGTCGTATGCCAGGCGCCATAGAACTTGCGCATGCGCTTCGCACGCAAGGTGCTGCCGTTGGTCTCCTCACCGGAAACTACGAGGAAACGGCGCACATCAAGATTCGCGCAGCTGGTTACGCATCAGAGTTTTTCCCATTCGGTGCCTTCGGTGCCGATGGCCCATCCCGACGCCATCTGACACCTGTCGCGCTCGAACGCGCCAGAGCACATCACGGTCGCAACTTCGATCCGGCCCGCGTGACCATCATCGGCGATACGCCGCTTGATATCGATTGCGCGAAGGCGCACGGATGCCGCGCCATTGGTGTCGCAACAGGCCCCTACTCAACCCAGCAACTTCGTGATGCTGGCGCGGATCTCGCTGTCGCCAATCTCGAGGCAACTACCGAACTTCTCTGTTGGATTCTGGGCAGCGAGATTCTCTCGCAGGATCTCGCATCGCGGCTCCCATCGCCCGTCTCTGACGGCACAATGCGGTAGATGTCGTCCTTCTCCGCGTTCTGCAGCGATTTCTATGTGAACCAGAAGCTCGGGCTCAAACTCGATCTTCCCGAGCGTCGCGAAACCGTGCTCGATTTGTTCGATCGTGTCCGAAGAGCATTTCCTCGCCTCTCACACTTTGAACGCTACGACGGCGAAGTTGCGCTTGAATCCGACAACACCGAACGCGATTGGCAGTGGGTCGCGTTGCGGCAAACATCGATTCGATCGGGCCATGTGAACCCAGCGTCTTTGGCCGACGCGTACAACTTTCACAAAGTGCTACTCGAAGTTGCCCCGTACTTCCTTTCGATCTCGCCGCTTGATATCGACATGCTCGAAGTTGTCTTCGGGTTCGATTTCGAGACAGAGCATGAC
>JASGCF010000352.1 GCA_030054275.1 Limnohabitans sp.
GTGTTGCTGTCGTTGGCAACGAAGTCCCACTCTGCGATGACTTGCAACGGATGGTCGCTTGAGCGAAATGCATCGTGAACACGGCGAAAACCAGTATCCAGTACGCCAATGACCATGCCTTCGCCGTGTAGCCCGCGCATGTGGAGCGATGGCACCTGTATTTGCGCAAGTTGCTCTGTGGTGTACCCGTAGTCCATCGCTGCAACGCTGCCTTCGCCAAGTACAAGATCACTCACTCCGCCAATCTGGGCGCTTCGACGAGATCGATGGAGAGGGCGCAGACCTTTCACACATGGCAGCGCTGTGATTCTTTGGAGTTGTTGCGTGGTGGCTTCGACACTGACGGCGTTGAGCCATCGACTTGTTGCACGAATGCGCGCTCCGCTCTCGCCAATCGCTGCGATGTGCGAAGGATCAATCGGAAGATCGCGCGAATCGACAAGTTTCCCATCGGTCTGCATGCGAGCGCGTCGAGCAAGCGCGCGATCGGAGAGCGGGGTGTGCTTCGGTTGGACGCCGCCCTGCGGAATGCTCTTCGGGCTCAGTTCGATCCACACATACGAAACCGTTGTGCGTTCCGGCTGAGCGTGTGAAGTGGTCGCAGGCGACTGGTTTGCCGTCGTGCGCAGTGCGCCGAGCGTCTGTCTCGGCGACGGGGGGCTTGCCATTCCGAGCCACGAAAAAGTCAAGCAAGCCGCACTGGTGACGCAAATGAACATCGGACTCGTTGGCATTCCGTCACGGTAACTCCAAAGGAGGTCGAAACAAGCAGGACACAGCGGGTTTTGAGTGATCCGTTGCGTCTACCTTCGCGACGCGAGGTCGCGCGACCGATCTTGACCGTAGATCGCCGTCGAAAGAAATGTCATCGCGGGCTGTCACGACATGCAGTCGCGTTGTACTCGTCGTGCTTTTGGGACGCATGATGGGCAGTTTCGATGCAGTCGCAGGTCTACTTGCGCAGGAAGAGGTTCGCGTGCGACACTGATTCTTACGATGCACCAACGAAGAGATCGGATCGACATGCGAAAGCACACGCTGCTCCGACTTTGGGTTACATCGATGGGGGCAAGTGCTTGGCCGAGTGCATGGCTGAGTGCATGGCCGAGTGTATGGTTGGGTCTCTCGCAGCATGCTCTTGCGTGGAACGCTGTCACGACCTGCATGTTGTGCTTCATGCTCGCTGCGTGCTCGTCGATGCTGCCATCGAAAAGTGTTCCGAGTGAAACCGCTCAGACCACAGCGACTCTTGCGACCGTTCAACCCAACATCATTCTGTTTCTCGTGGATGATCTCGGGCAGCAAGATTTGTCGATCTCGATGCTCGATCGGCCAAGTTCGTTGAATGCGCGGTACTTCACGCCAAACATTGAGAAACTCGCAGCGCGTGGCATGTACTTCTCGAATGCCTATGCAGCAGCGCCTGTGTGTACGCCATCGCGCACAGCCATCTTGACGGGGCAATCGCCAGCGCGTACGCACATCACCTACTGGACACTCGAGAAGGGTCGCGACAACAGTTCGCGCCATCCGCGACTTGATCCGCCCAGTTGGGCTGTGAACGGAGCGCAGCCGACCGGCATGGAGTTGCCAGCGCTTCTCCAACACGCTGGATACCGCACGATCCATGTGGGAAAGGCGCATTTTGGAGCACGCGGCACACCGGGAGAAGATCCGCGAAACTTTGGGTTCGACATCAATATTGCAGGGCACGCAGCGGGTGCGCCAGGCTCGTATCTCGGAACCGATGCGTTTCAAGAGAGTGCACGGACGAAGCGGATTGGTTCGGCAGACACGAGATCTTCATCGCGCGCAGCGAGTGTGTGGGATGTTCCCAATCTTGATCGATGGCACGGAAAAACTGTTTGGCTTGACGATGTTCTCGCACGCGAGGCAAGCGACCAAATCACGCGTGCGGTGACAGAGCAGCAACCGTTCTTCCTTCACTTTTGTCCCTACGGTGTGCACACGCCGCTGATGGAGGATGTGCGATTTTCGGCGCGTTTTGCGTCGCTTGATCCAATTGAACGCGCATACGCCAGCATGGTGAGCGCGGTCGACGACGCGCTTGGACAACTGGTGCTGCGATGCGAAGAACTCGGCGTGCTTGACAACACACTCATCATCTTGACTTCGGACAACGGTGGTCTTTCTGCAGTGGGGCGCGGGCAAGCGCCTGATGATGGGCACGAACATACACACAACGCGCCACTTCGATCGGGGAAGGGCTCTGCCTACGAGGGCGGATTACGAGTTCCGTTTGTTGTCGCTGGGCCGCATGTGGTCAAGCAGAATTTCGCGTGCAACATGCCGATTGTCGGTACCGATCTGTATCCAACGCTGCTTGCCGTTGCGGGTGTTTCTACGGAGCGGCAGCGAGCCTCTGGTCGGGCATGTGATGGTGAAAATCTGGTTCCGATTTGGCGAGGAGATCTACCTCCGCTGTCACTTCAGACGCGAAGCATTCTGTTTCATCAGCCACATGCATGGGGTCCGACTGGTCCAGGTATTGAACCAATGAGCGCCGTGCGTTGCGGCGATTGGAAACTCATTTGGTTCCATGATCGGAAGAATGGTTCGCCAAGATTTGAACTCTTCGATGTGCAGCACGATCCGTCGGAGACCGTCGAACTCTCGATGCGAGAGCCAGCGGTTTTCAATCGGCTTCGCGCGAACCTCTGCGAGGAACTACGACGAACGGGTGCGCAATGGTCCATCGATCGATCAACGGGTGTACCCGTCGCGTGTCCCAACTGTTGCGATTGATCGCTCCGCCGCGAGAGTCGTTGAGAATTGGCCCACCACGCCGCGGAGTCCCTCGACTTCGCCAGCCGATTGGCGCGCCGTGGCAGCAACCTGTTGGCTTTGTCCAGCGGCTTCTTGCGTGGTGCGCGAAATCTCAGCAATTCCCTGATCGAGTTGCGTGATGCCGGCAAGTTGTTCGTGTTGTGCTTGCGCGATCGATTCAACAGAGCGAGCGATCGATGTCGACACACGCAGAATCTTTCCAAGCGATGCGCGCACATCTTTCGAGTACTCAACGCCACGCCCAACACGATCGCTTGCGCTCGTCACCAATTCCGTCGTGCGGCGTGCTGCTTCACCGGAGCGCGTTGCAAGTGCGCGAACCTCCTGAGCAACGACGGCAAATCCTCGGCCTGCCTCGCCTGCACGCGCCGCTTCAACCGCTGCGTTGAGTGCAAGCAGATTCGTCTGAAAGGCGATCTCATCGATCACGCGCACAATCTGTCCGATTTCCTTGGCTGCGCGGTCGATATCGCCCATCGATTGCTCAAGACTCTCGACTGCAACTCGTGCAGACTCTGCATCCTTGGCGCCCTGTGCTGTCTCGCGTTCTGCATCACGCGATTCATCGCGGGTGCGTGCGGTC
>JASGCF010000353.1 GCA_030054275.1 Limnohabitans sp.
GACGCGACTCTTCCTCGCAATTTTCTTTGGATTCATTGTTTCACTCATCTATCGCTGGACGCGTGGCCGCTCGGCAGACGCCCGCTTTGTTTCGACGCTCGTGCTGCTCACGCTTCTTCTGAGCGTGACGACCATCGTGATTGGTGACAACATCGCGCGCGCGTTCAGCATCGTCGGTGCGCTCTCCATCGTGCGATTCCGCACCGTGGTTGAGGACACGCGTGACACTGCGTTTGTGATTTGCGCGGTCGCCATCGGACTCGCCGTTGGCGCGGGATACATCGCACTTCCTGCGATGGCGCTGCCGTTCATCGCGGCGGCTGCGAAACTCTTTGGATCGGGAACCCCTGCGTTTTACGCGCTCGAAGGCGGCGCATTCCGACTCAACATTCGCGTCGCCCCCGACTTCGCGGCTCGCGAATCACTCATGCGGGAACTCGACGCGCTTTGTCCAGTGAAAACATTGCGCGGAATTGAAAGCGTGCGTGGCGGTACCGCCATCGAGCGAAGTTACGAAGTCGAGCTCGCGGGCGAAAACGCGGCGGATCAATTGATCGCGCGGCTGTCGGCGATTGAAGGCATCATCGCGGTCGAGGTCGTGCGCACCGTCAAGTGATGGACCTCATGCAGCCGCTTACGGATTCGTCCAACCCGTCGGTTTGACGCTGTAGTCGAAGGTCCCGTCGCTGAAGAGATCAATGAGGGCGTAGGTAGGCTCGCAGTAGGTCTTGTGCGGCTTCCACCAACCGCCACACACAGCACCGCTGCAGCAGTAGGTCACGCCATCGGCGACACAGCGGTCAATGAGATGCGTGTGTCCCGACAACACGAGTTTCACATTGCCTGCTTTACGGAAGACGCCATGCACGGTGGGCGCATCAAGATGAACAAGTCCGCCTGAGATCACCGTCTGGTCGTTCTTGCGCTCGGTTTCACCACCACGAACTGCGGGTGTCACGGTGATGATCGGCACATGCGAGACGACGACGGTCGGCAACTTCGTGGCAGCAAGATCCGCTTCGAGCCACGCGCGCTGTTCATCGGTGAGATACGCGAGGTATCCGCACTCGTCCTTCGGATCGCGCTCGACCGATGAGAGCACGATGAAGTGCCAACCGTTGCGATCAAAACTACGCCAACGCGCTGCGAGTTTCAGTTCGGCAAGCGCGCGCGCATAGCCGAAGTCGGATTCATCACCCTTGAGGCCTGCTTTCGACAGGCAGAAGCCGAAAATGTCGTGGTTTCCAAGGCAATGTTCGACAGGAACCTTGCAGTGCTCGGCGAAGAGTTTGTGGAGGAGCGCCCACTCGCGATCAACTTGCGCGCGCTTCGTCGCGAACGAATCCATGATGAGATCGCCGCCGGTGAGGATCATCTCGATCCCATCCGCTTGTGCCGTTTCAAACGCTTGCTTCATGCCCGGTTCACTCGGCCGATCTGGCGTGATGTGAAGATCGGTGAAGTGTGCGAAACGCAGCGCGCGCGTGCGCGCTGGCGTCGCATTATTCGACTGAATCGCCAAGGGCATCGCCGATGCGTCGCTCATGGCCGCAGCCGCGTTCGGTCGCGACAACAGCGCAGAAAGTCCAGTCAAACCGGTGAGAGCCGCGAACGAGCGTCGATTGAGTTGGGACATCCGCGCAGCCTACGCGAATCGACACGAATGGCAAAGTGCTCTGCTCGTTTGATCGTCCGACTTTGATGAACTCTTCATGCGAACTTCGATTGCATGCACATCACTTCACTCGTCGCGGCCGCGCTTCGCGAGATACGCGTCGAATTCCGGGCGCGTGATGCGACCGTCGTTGTCGGCGTCGGCTGCGGCAAATGCGCGCGCGACGAGCGCACCGCCTTCACCACGCTCAATCGTGCCGTCGCCGTCGTCATCAAGAAACGCGAATTGCGCTGCGCGATCGCGTCGAATTCCGCGTGGTTGGCCGCCGAGCGTTGCGGGTTCACCGACCGCGCCGCTGAGCAACTCGTACTCGATGTACCCGATGAGCATCTCATCGGTTGTTTGTTGCCCCCAACGAACGCGCTTTGTCGGATCTGGATTCGCCGAGTTTTCTGCGGAGTTGTCGAAGACCGCTTCAATCGAAAGCACGGTGCCCCGCTTCACTTCGAGCGGCTTCTCGTACTCGTACGCCAACTGCCAGTTGAAGTCGTAGCGCGGTACATCGAGCACAAGTTCGCGTGCGGCGCGTGTTGATTCTTCTGACGAATTCGGCGGTTCGCGATACGCGCGGAAACTCTTGCCGCGGTTATGCATGTGTGGCATCCACGCAAGAATGCGCGCGTCAAACGGCACCGTCAGCGCGGCGCCTTCGCGATGGTTTGCTTCGCCCGGCGGGATATCGAGTTTCGGATCGAAGATGCCTGCGGTGCGCACTTCGCGCTCGGGTGCTTTCTCTGCGAAGACAAGCCCAAGGCGTGTGCGATCGATGGTCGCGCGGCCGTTCGGCGTGTAATGCAGTTGAAAGACGATGTCGTGACCAGCGGGCAAGCGCTTTGCGCGCGTTGCGTCGTAGATCTTCGAACCGTTGCCCGGCACATACGCCGCGAAGAAGCCGCGTGATTCGTCGGCCGGACCACGCGCGCCTTTCGGCACCGCGAAGACAAGCACATGGTGTACGACATCACGCGCTGTTGGCGCCACTTCCCACGCGCGCACCCAGCGGTCTTCGGTGAAACCGGGCGAAACGCGCAGGTTGACATACGGCATTGTGCCCGATGCCTTGATCTCCACTTCGCGCGGAAGCTCGATGATGAGATCAGGCGTACCGATGTTCCACTCAGGCGCCGGACCGCGCGGCGGCGATAGTTTCGTCACATCGCCGAGTGGGCGATCGCGCGATTCAAGCCAGCGCGTGATGAGGGCTTTCTCTTGGTCGGTGAGTGATGGATCGTTCGCGAAGCGATGCGGCGAGCCTTCGGGCATTTCCGCGAACCACGGCGGCATCGAGCCGTCTGCGATGACGCGTGTGATGTTCTTCGCGCGACGCGTGAGATCGTCTGCGGTTTCGAGCGAGAACGGCGCGACGCCGCCCGCGCGGTGGCACTCGGTGCAGGAGCGCGCGATGAGCGGCGCGATGTCCGAGGCGTAGGTTGGGGTGGAGGGCGTGGTCGCAGTTGTGGTCGCAGTTGTGGAGGCAGTTGTGGGCGCAGTTGCGGTTGCAGCTGTGGGCGCGGGTGATGATTCTGCGCGCGGTACAGATTGCTCGGCCGCGAACACCGACGAGACGACGCACGCGGCCAGCAAGTACGGCGCGAGTCGATGGGCTTGGCGATCGGGATGGTCCGTGGGCATGAGTGGCTGAACGCGGGGATTTCGGCGGAAATTGCCACTCGTTCGTTTGTTCGAGGTGAGTTTCAACGA
>JASGCF010000354.1 GCA_030054275.1 Limnohabitans sp.
ATCAAGCGCTTCGGGAATCGACACCGAGTCGTACTCGCTTTGTCGACGCACTTCGGCGTGTTGGCGTAAGACATAGCCTTCATAGCGAAGGTCATTCATCGCGCGCTCGACGAGCGTCGACGGCACGCCTTCAACGACACGCGCGACGCGCTCCGCAATCCACGCGACTTCCACTTCCGGTCGCTTCACGATGTCTGCAAGCCGTGCGCCGCCCTCGCGCATCTCGCCGAATGCGCGCAAAATTGCGTCTTTCATGTGCATGCGCGCTTCAAACTCTGCGCGTTGTTCGCGTCCGATGAGGCCCCACGAAAGCCCGATCGGCGTGAGGCGCTCGTCTGCATTGTCTGCGCGCAACAGCAAGCGATGTTCAGCCCGCGAAGTGAACATGCGGTACGGCTCACGCGGTGTCCGTGTGACGAGGTCATCGAGCATCACGCCCGTATACGCCTCGTGTCGCGCGAGCCGTACGAGTTCAAGTCCACGCACGCGGCGCGCTGCATTCACGCCCGCGACAAGACCCTGCGCGCCCGCCTCTTCGTAGCCGCTTGTGCCGTTGATTTGTCCGGCGAGAAAGAGCCCGGGCACGCGCTTCGTCTCGGTGGTCGCGTCGATCTGGTGCGGCCACACCATGTCGTATTCAACGGCGTAGCCAAACTTCTGGATCTCTGCGTTTTCAAGCCCGCGCAGCCCGCGCACGAGTGGCAATTGCACATCGGCTGGAAGCGAGGTCGACACGCCGTTGAGATACACCTCGTCGGTGAAGAGCGACTCTGGCTCGAGGAACACATGGTGTGCGTCGCGATCTGCAAAGCGCACGATTTTGTCTTCGATCGAGGGACAGTAGCGCGGGCCGCACTCGGCGTCGATTTGCCCCGAATACATCGGCGCTCGCGAAAGATTGTCGCGAATCAGCGCGTGAATCGCCGGCGTTGTTTCTGTTTCGCGGCACTCGATTTGCGCAAGATGCGGGAAGCGAGCGGCGGCGAGTGCGCGCGGTGAGCGATCGCTGAAGGGCGTTGGAATGTCGTCGCCTGGAGCAGGCTTCAGCGCGCGCCAGTCGATCGATCCACGCGCAACGCGCGGCGGTGTGCCGGTCTTCAAGCGACCGAGTTCAAAACCAAGCGATTTCAGCGCTGCGCTGATGCCGCGTGCGCTGCCTTCGCCGATGCGTCCGCCTTCGTTTTTCTCTTCGCCCGTGTGCATGAGGGCGCGCATGAAGGTGCCCGTGGTGAGCACGACTGCGCGCGCAGAAAGCGTGCGAGGTGTTGCATGCGCGGACTCAAGCGGCACGGTGTACAAGCACTCGGCCAGCGTGTCGCCGCGAGCGTTCGCGTCGATTGCGGCGCGGTCGGGGCCAATGCGTTGCGAGCCCGGTGGGAGCAACACGCCACACGCGGCGCCGCTGGCGTCGACGAGAATCGCGTCGACCGTTGCGGCGATGACATCGATCGACGCGTGCGCATCATCGAGGGTCGCGAGGAGGCGTTGTACTTCCGCGCGATACGCGTACTTGTCGCACTGCGCGCGCGGGCCGCGCACAGCTGGGCCTTTCGAACCATTCAGCACTTTGAACTGAATGCCCGAGCCGTCGGCGGCGAGACCCATCAGGCCACCGAGCGCGTCGATTTCGCGCACCATCTGGCCCTTTGCGAGCCCGCCGATCGCGGGGTTACAACTCATCTGCCCAAGCCGCGCTGGCTCCATCGAGACAAGCGCGACGCGTCCGCCTGCGCCAAGCGCCGCCGCCGCCGCGCGTGCTGCTTCGGTTCCTGCGTGACCGCCACCGACGACGAGGATGTCGTAGTGGTCGGTTGAGGCGGGGGCGGGAGCGGTTTCAAAGCGCATTTGCGAGGGGCCGTGCGAGTGGGGCGCAATGGTAGCGGCCGAGTCGCTACACTCTCGCCCCTCGCCGCCATAGCTCAATTGGCAGAGCACCTGATTTGTAATCTGGAGGTTACCGGTTCAACTCCGGTTGGCGGCTTTCGCGGGGCGTGTGGCGTGCGCGCCCGCTTGCGCATCGTGCGGGCTGATTGGCCCACCATCTGAATTCACCTGCACAGCGTTGCAGGAACAAGCGCTCCACACCACATGCAACACTTTGCACCAACCGTCGCTCCACGCGTTCTTTCTTCGTTCGCGTTTACGCAAGAAGGCAGCACAGCATCGACTGTTGCGACAGAACCTGCTGTGACAACGGCTGTCACAACTCCGGTGACCGCAGCCCCCGCAGATCCAGCACAAGAAGCGATGTTGCGCATGGTGAAGGCGCTTGAAGAGACAGCGTTTGGCCAATGGCTGCGCGAGCACGAATTGTTGTGGAACGCGCTTGCGATTGCAGCGCTCTTCGCGATCGGCTTCGCGCTTGCGCTCGGCGTGCGCGTGGTGCTTGGTACGGTGATTGGAAAGATTGCCGCGCGTCCTGGTCGCCAGGCGCTCGCAGAAGCGCTGCACGCATCGAAAATCGTGGTGCCGCTTGCCGGAATCGTGCCGCTCCTTTTGATCTCGCGGATGCTGTCCGTCCTTGGGAATGCAGGGCTGCTGAACGCGGTGGCAGCGAGCCCGATCGCGAACCTCGCGGCAGCGTTTGCAGTGTTGCGCGGGATGACCGTGGTGTCGCGTGCGTTGCAGGTTGCAGACGAGCTTTATTCGACGCGTCCCGAAGTCAATCGCCCCAACGCGTTGCGTGGGTACAGACAAGTTGCGATGGTTGCTGTGGGTCTTGTTGCTGGTATCTCAGCTGTCGCAATTGCGGTCGGAAAGAGCCCGGTGGTGTTCCTCGCTGCGTTGGGCGCGGCGGGCGCGATTCTCGGCGTCGTCTTCAAAGATGTGCTGTTCTCGTTGGTTGCGAATCTCATGCTCACCGCGAACGACGCCATTCGCCAAGGCGATTGGGTTGAGATGAAGCAGCACGGGATTGACGGCCGCATCGCCGAGATCAAGACAACGGCGGTGCGCGTTCAGAACGCAGATGGCACGGTGCATGCGATTCCGATTGCGCGTTTCGTGCAAGAGCCGTATCTCAACTATCGCTCGAAGTACGGTTCGCCCGGTCGTCGCGTGCGACGGAGTGTGCGCATCGATGTGCGCAGTGTGCGCGCACTCGACGCGCAAGATCTTGCGCGGCTTGACCCAGCACCCGGCATGAAGGGTGTCGCTGAGCGTGCGCGACAAGCGGCGGGGAGTGCGGGCGCTGTGACGAATCTCTGCGTGTATCGCGCGTTTGCAGAGCGATTTTTGGCCGCGAATGATGCGATCGATACGAGTTTGCCGGTTGTGGTGAGTCAGCAAGAGGCGACCGCGAGTGGTGTGCCGGTTGATGTGCTCTGCTTTATCAAGTCGGCAGCTGCGCCGGATTTGGCAAGCGTTGAAGGCGC
>JASGCF010000355.1 GCA_030054275.1 Limnohabitans sp.
CCGCGGCCGCGGGAGGCGTCGGGCGCTCGGCGTCCTGCGATGTCGCCGTGGTGCACGACGAGAGGGCCGAGATGGATGCGAGCACGAGTGCGATGGCCGGTCGTTTTGCGCGCGTCATGACGGCACTGTAGCGCCCGTCACGCTCACTTCGTGAGCACTTCGACCCGATCAATCGCGCCGCGCAGGAGCGGCTTGAGTCCCTCGGAACTCAGCGTCTTCGCAGCCGATGCGTTCGACTTGAGATGGAGGTCGAAAAACGCCCGCGTCGCCGCGCGCACGATCGGCTGCACCTCGTCGCGGGTCGCTGATGGCAGCGAGGCACCCGTCGCACCCGACGACGAAGTGAAGTCGTTGTGCTGCGCGTTCGAGAGCCACACGAACACATGCCCGCCCTTCGGCCAGAGCGCGAAGGCGTCCTTGCGTTCGGCCGGAGTCCGTCCCGCCTGCTGCGTGTCCTTGCTGCCCGAGATCCCGAGGAGCGGTACGCGCAAGCTGGCGAAACTCTCGGCAAGGAAGAATGGTTCTCCCGGGCTCTGCGGCGAAAGCGCGACGCCGCAGCGGATGCGCGCGTCGTGAAGGTCGGGGCCAAGCCCCTTCCCGGGCTCGACGCGCGGCGTCAGCCAATCGAGCGCCGGCCGCATGCCGCACACCGCCATCGTCGTGTAGGCGCCGAATGAATGGCCCATGACGCCGATCTTCGCGAGGTCGAGCTTCCCTTTCAGCTTCTCGTGCGCGGCACCCCACTCGGTCGCGCGATCGATGGCGAACGAGATATCGCGCGGCCGCGCGAGCACCTCGCCCGAGTCGCGCGTCATGGCCTCGACGGTGTTCATGATCCGCAGGCCACCCGCCTTGAGGCGCTCGCGGTTGCTGCCGACATGCTCGACGCAGAGGACGACATATCCGTGCGATGCGAGATCCTGCGCCTGTCCGAAGTGCGTGTCGCGGTCGCCGCCCGCGCCGTGCGAGACGACGATCACCGGGAAGGGCCCATCACCGGATGGCGCATGCACCGTGATCGGAACCTTGCGGTTGCGTGCGGAATCGACGAGGTTCGGGAACTCGATAATCTCAACCTTGTGCGGTGCCGCAGCGGAGGAGGCGGCGGCGGGGGTCGGAGTCGCGCGCGACTTTCCCGCGAAGAACTCCCACACGCGCTCGGCGCCGCGGAAGGCCATGATCGGCGTGTTCCCATCGCGACGCGCTTGTGCGCCCGGCCACCCGTGGCCTCCCTTGCTGTCGACCACAAACTCCGTCACGGCGCCGCCCTCTCCGGCGGCGTAGGTCGTGGTCGTGACCGATCCCTTGGTCTTGGTGACTCCCTCGCTCTTCGACTTGTTCGCCTTCACCCAGAAGTCGACGACCTCGCGCACGGGCTTGAACGGCGTCGCTTGTGCGGCGCGCACGATCGCGTTCTCGCTCATACCGCCCGCGAGCGGCACTTCCCCGTCCTTTGCGCCATTGATGATGAGGATCGGCAGCGGCACCTTCGGCACGGCGTCGAACGAGAACATGCTCGCGACGACGGGCGCGGCCGCGGCGAGCCGCTCGGGCCGCTTCACCGCGTAGACGAAGGTCATCATGCCGCCGTTCGATCCGCCGGTCATGAAGATCCGCGCGGGATCCGCGCCGTGGTCCGCGATCAGCCGGTCGATCAGCGCATCGAGGTACGCGATGTCATCGGCGTCGCGGACCTGCCGACGCAGGAGGTGGCCGGTGTTCCACGCGTGCCGCCCCCCGACAGCGCCGAACGCGGTGCCTTCGGCGTAGACCGCGATGAAGCCGTTCTTCCGCGCGACGGGATCAAACCCCGAACTCGCGCGCATGACCTCGGCGCTTCCCATGCCGCCATGCAGCACGATCACGGCTGGGCGCTTCTCGCCGGCCGTTGGTGCATTCACCACGATCGCGCGGCGCTCTGCATCACCGATTTTGAAGGCAACCGTGGTGCTCGCCTGCGACACAGCGTGTGCGTCTGTGGCGAAAGTTACCGCAAGGAGCGAGCACACGAAGGCGACCACGACGCGCGCGGCAAAGTACGAGGACATACGGCAGAAACGATCGAAGGCATTCTCGATTGCAGACGAATCCATGTCTCTCTTCCATGTCGCTCTTCCATGTCGCTCTTCCATGTCGCTCTTCCATGTCGCTCTGTGCTCGGTGTGTGCGTTTGGGTCAGGGCGCGTGGAGCCGATTTGCTCACTCTGTCAACCAGCGCTCGAACTCGATTTCGTCGCGAATCTGAATGCCGTCAAAGCCCTTGAGAGGCATGTCGGGCACGAGCGCGCGCACGCGATCGACGATACCTGCGTGGAGTTGCGCGAATTTCCAACCGTGTCGTTGGTAGAAACGCATTGCGTTCGTGTTGTCGTTCGTCGTGGTGAGATAGATGCGGCGACAGCCGTGCTCGCGCGCGTAGCGTTCGGCTGCGGCAAGGAGGGCCGCGCCGGTTCCCCGCGCCGCGCGGCGACTACTCAGCGTGATCACTTCGCACTGCCAGTTGCCTTGATCGAGATGAAGCGTGATGAGGCCCGCAAACGCGCCGTTTGTTTCCGCGATAAATCCTGGCAGCGCGTCGGCGTGGTGGCAGCGACCAAGCGACCAAATGTCGTGCGAATGCCAGTGCGTTTCGAGTTCTGCGCGAACTTCGTGGAGATCGCGCGGCTCGATCGGGCGAATGGTCACGGCGCCGCGCGTCGCGTCGGGTTGCGCTTCATCGACCAAAGGCACTTCAAGCGAGCGATACATCACAAGCGCATCGGTCGGCCCAAGTGTCGGGTGTTGGAATGCGTTGGGCGAGCGTCCGACAACCGCGAAACCTTTGCGCTGCCACAGCGCGACCGCGCGCTCATTCGACGCGACCACAAAGTAATACTGCATCGCGGTGAATCCGCGTTCGCGCGCGCGCACGAGCGAGTGATCGCACATCGCGCTGGCAACGCCCGCGCCCCATGCGTCGGGTCGCACCATATAGCCAGCGTTTGCGATGTGCGCGCCGGGCCCCAGTTGCGCAGCGCGGAGGAAGTAGGTCCCGACGATGTCGCGCTTTTGAGAAGTTGGCGCGTGTGAAGTTGCCGCGTGGCCGCGCTCCGCGCTTCCATCACGCTCCTCCCTTTCATCGCGCTCCACGAGCCACACTTCATGCGACGACGCGTGCCAATACGCGAGCGCGTCTGCGCGCGACCAATCGCGCGGCAAGGCCCATGTTTCACCCGCGCGAATGTTCGGTTCGAGAATCGCCCAAATCGCGTCGTCGTCGGCTTCGTTGGCAGGTCGCAGTCGCATGCGGTGAATGTACGAAGTCACGCGATGCGATGCGTGCGGGCAGCGTTGGGCGGCCGCTGCCGCATGCCCGCGTGAGCGTG
>JASGCF010000356.1 GCA_030054275.1 Limnohabitans sp.
CGCGTAAGCCGTTTCCGTCTGAAGTTGAGTCAAGTGTGGCCGCAACATCGGTCAAAGACTTGTCGAAGGCGATCGCTTGTGTTGCCTGTATCACGCTGTGCAGTGCGATCGGTTGCGCTGCTCCGGGTTGATAGTGAAATGACAAAGGCATGACACCATCAAAGTTGGTGACAGATGTGCCAACAGAAAATCGTGCATCTGTGAGTTGTGATTGACCACGAAGGCGATACATGTGCAAACTCGCATCCGATGCAGACGCTGCTTCCACTCCCACGCCTTGGGCAATCGGTGCTCCACCCCACATCGCTTCAACTTCGGGCAAATCCAAGAGGAATCGCTCATTGGTGACGAGATCAACACTCGTTGCGCCAAGATCAAGCGGTGGTGGGAGAAATCGTCGCAGTCCCGTTGTGAGTTTCGGACTGTCGATGGCGATCGCGCCAGTGAGGTGCGACGGCGCACTTTCGTTTCCAACATCAATCTGTCCACGCAGCGTGATGGTGCCGAGCGACGCTGTTCCGGGGTTGAGGGAAGCGTCGATCGTTCCAGATGCTGCGCGTGATCGGGCGGATGTCGCATCGACATCAAGTTGTCCCGTGACATCCCACACGATGCTGCGACTTGTGGCGGTGATCTTTGCATCACTCTCAAAGCGCGCTGCGATGCGCTCCTCTTCCTTTCCGAGCGAAAGATCTATCAAGTCCATCTCAATGGCTTCATCTTCTTGTGTCGGCCCATTTTTGGAGGTGTAGTGGGCGTTGAAGCGACCGTCTGCGTTTGCTTCTCTCATCCAGTCGAGAAGTGCGGAACTCTTCGCACGCAGAATTTCCCGCAAGAGTGGCGAAGAAAATCGTCCACCCGAAAGTTGCACATCGAAGAGTGATGGTTGAGAGGAGGCCTCGATCGACCGCGCCGAAAGTGGCCCAGAAATGCGAAGAAGACCTGCGTCCTCCCATGCTCGATCAAGAACTTTCGCGGCGGCTACAGCATCTGGCTGCGCGTTCGCCGGCATTTTGGCAGGTTCTTGGGACAGGCGATACTCAAGACTATCGGCGCTGTAGGAAGTTCCATCGATCACGATGTTTCCGGCGACACGATCTGCGCGCACTCTGCTCTCATCAAGCGTCACTTCGATCATGCGCGGGGCAAGCCATCCACGGGTTGATGCGCCCTTGGCACTTGCCAATCTGCGCACTGCACCATCGATCGAGCCCGTTGGTTTGAATTTCTCAAAGCGAGCGTGTGCCTCGACGGGATTCGCTGAGAGGTAGCCTTCGAAAGCCCGCTCAATCGGAAGTGCGTGCATTTCAAGGTTGATTTCGCTTTCCGGCGCATCGAGCAGCGTGAATCCGTGTGCAACAATGCGACCGTCGCCGCGCTGGCCAGTGCAATCTTTGAACGACACCCGATCGGGATCGATGTCGAGATGCGCAGCGCATGCAGTCAACTGAAATTCTGGTGGCCACGGCAACCCTTGCGCGTCGAGCCATGCGCGACCTTCGTCATCTGGTGCTGCAACGCCATTCGTGAAATCGATGCCGAACGCATAGACCTCTTCCGTGGTGACATTGGAATGCGCGTCGGTCGATTTCCTCGAGAAAACGCGGCCATCAATGGCAACCGTGCCACGAAGTCCGAGTGCTTTGAGAAGCGCGCCCCCAGGGGAAAGCGCCGTACCTGGCCAGCCAGCAAGCGGCTCATCAGATGCCGGTGGAATGGCGGCGATGAGGGCAGGCTGAATCACATCGTTCTTTCCGCGAATGGAGAGATCTGGGTCGAGCAGGCGTCCGCCCTTGCCGTCTCGCGGAATACGCACGGCGCCGCCGACAACAAATTCACCACCGGCCGGCGTGACTGCTTCAAGGCCGTCACCGTCGATTTCAATGGCCTCATCAAGCAGGCGAAAAACACCTTTCTTGAGGCGCAGCGGATAGGGAAATCGTGCGAACACAATGCCGGCGTCACGCACCTCCACACGACCAGTGACATAGATCGGCATGCCGAAACCAGCGGGTGAGTGCACGCGCACTTCAAACCCGCATCGTCCGCCAAGCGCAAATGCACCTGCATCGACGCTGCGTTTCAGACGCGCGCGTTCTTCCGCATTTGCCTCTGTTTCAGCAAGACGCGCAAGTTGTTGACGCTGCGTGACAAGCGCTGCGCTGTCGGGAAGGAGATTCGCCCGCGCAAGTTGCGCGTGTGCGCGTTCATCGAAGAGGAATTTCAGAGCCGTGCGTGGCCCTTCTTCGAAACTACCGAAGAGCCGGTCATCAATGAGCGCGTCTTGACACGCGATCGTGAGATCAATTTCTGCGCCCGTTGCGATGCCATCGAGTCGACCGGTGAGCATGACCGGCGCTGCGTCTTGCGGCCGAGCCGTGATGTTCTCGATCACGAGATCATCGTTCTCGAAGCGAATGCGACCGCTCACATGCTCAAGCGGATAGGGAAACTCTTCATACGCGCCCGCGCAGTTGGCAAGATCGAGTGTTCCAGACGAGCGAAACGGAGCAGCGGTTCCGTCGGGTGAAGGCGCAGCGCGCTCAAATCGTGTTGCGACATCGAGCGTCCACTGATGAATGTTGAAGTCGGCAATAACTTTGGCTGCTGCAAGCGGAAGTTGCAGTGTGTCGGGTGCGCCCGTTTGGATCTGTGGCGAACTGAAACTTGGGATGGAAAAATCCATACGAAATGGCGCGATACTTGCGGCTTTGGCAAACCACTCATCGCGCGTATTCCACGCGAATGCTGGAAGTTGCGCACGGGGTATCTCGAGGGTCAGTCCGCAGCGGAAGGGCACAGCAATGATGCCGGATGAAGCATCTCTCGCGCCCATTTCGCCTTCGACATCGAGCAGTTCCACGCGATCGTCGGTGAGCCGCAAGGTGCCACGACGAACCGTGAGTCGCGGCAGGCACTTCATCGGCACCATCACACCGTTGCGAAGGCCGCTCCAATTTTGCTCCATCGCTTTGTCGCCAATGGCGTCGATCGGGAGATCCATGGCGACGCCCTCCACATCGAGTTCTGCGGAAGGGGCGGCTGTTGGGGCGTAGTCAAGTCGTGCAAGACGAATGCGTCCTTCAAGTCCAAGTCTGCGCGTCCACGCACGCACCGCAAGTGGAGCGATGGGTGGTTGCGCATCCTCGATCGTGAGATCTTTCAGTTGCAACGACACCAATTGTGCTTCCGGCGCGTAACTACCGGCGATCGAAGCGATACCGATGCGTCCCTGCGCATCTGGTCGGCCCTGCAATTCAACCGCGTAGGTGAGCAGTGGTGTTGCGAGTGTTGGAGTTGCGTTGCCAGCAGTGGGTACTGCAGTTGCGCTCGGTTTGAGCTTTCCGCG
>JASGCF010000357.1 GCA_030054275.1 Limnohabitans sp.
CAGATCGTGCGACGACGCCAACTGGACGCGCGCAACCAACTCATCACGCATGCCGCGGGTGAGCAAGATCAAATCGATCGAGGTTCATCACCTTCGCCTCCGAACCGTACCGCGCAGCGCGCGGGTGCGAGGGTGTACGAGCGGGTCTGCACCCGGTGGGTGCCAGGCACCGTTCTTTCGCGTGGTCCGAAGCGCTCCAAATCGCTCGTTCCTTCGGCAAAGACCGCACTTTTCCAGACCGTCGCTTCCTGAGCGCGGCGTACCTGTCTGGTGACGGCTGGGTGCCAGGAACGAGCGGGTGCAAGCGGGTGCGTACCCGGCACGGGTTTGGGTCAGGTTCAGGGGTGGCCACACGCGACGCGCGCCACGCCCCACCCGCCAAGTCTTCCGCGTTTCTAACCACCCGCCCGTAGCGCATCCTGCCCAAGCGCCACCGCGCCACATACCCCAGCCGAATCGCCGAGTTCTGGCGGCACGATGAAGGTCTCGAGCCCCTTCGCAGACAGCGCGGGCGACGATATGTACCCGTTGTTCAGTTCGTAGAAGCGCCTGCGGATCATGGTGAAGAACGCATCCTCGCCAAGTTGTCCCGCCTTCCGCACGCTGCCCCCGACGATGATCCGCCGCGGCGAAAGGACATATGTAAGCGTCAGGAGCGCCTGCGCCATCGATCGTGCGGTGAACTCCCGCACCGGATGGTCCGCCGAAATCGACTTCGCCGGCATTCCCGCGCGGTGCGCCGACGACGCGCGCCTCGCGAATGGTGACATCAAGCAAACTCGCGTCCTGATCCCCTACCCTCCCGCCATGGCCGACCCATGCACTGGACGCTTGATCATCGACGACTTCGCCTCCAAGTTTGCTGAGATCCGCCGCGAATCCGAGCAGGCGATCGCGCAACTCGACGCCGACGAACTTCGCCGCTCGCTCGACGGCGACGTGAACTCGATCGCCATCACCATGAAGCATGTGGGCGGCAACCTACGCTCGCGGTTTGCCGACTTTCTCACGACCGACGGAGAGAAGCCGACGCGCGACCGCGAGGGTGAGTTCGTCGACGACTTCCCTCCATGCGAACCCGGACGCGCTGCTGCCGTCGCGACCTGGAACGCTGGCTGGACAACACTCGAGTCGACGCTTGCGCAACTTACCGATGCCGACCTCGACCGCGTGGTGAAGATCCGCGGCGTCGACCATACGGTCACGCGCGCGCTTGCGAGGTCGCTCGCCCACATGGCGTACCACCAGGGGCAAATCGTGCTCATCGCGCGCATTCTCCGCGGCCCCGCGCAATGGAAGACGATCTCGATCCCGCGTGGTGGAACCGCACAGCGTCACGCCGAGATGGGCTTCAACCCCGGCGCGCCACGCGCGTGAACTTACCCCGTGAACTTACCCCGTGAACTTACCCCGTGAACTTACCCCGTGAACTCACCTCGTTCACGCCAGATCAAATCGATCGAGGTTCATCACCTTGGTCCACGCCGCCACGAAATCGTGCACGAACTTCTCCTTCGCGTCGCTGCTCGCGTACACCTCGCTCAACGCCCGGAGTTGTGAGTTCGAACCAAACGCAAGATCCACGCGGCTTGCAGTCCACTTTGCCTGACCGGTCGCACGACAGCGCCCGTTGAAAAGTTCCTCGTCGCTCGACGCAGGCGTCCATTCAGTCGCGATATCAAGGATGTTCGTGAAGAAGTCCGCGGTCAGAGCGCCGGGGCGCTTCGTGAGAATGCCAACAGATGAGCCATCGAAATTCGCACCGATCGCGCGCATGCCGCCAACAAGCACGGTCATTTCAGGCGGCGTCAGCGTCAGCAGATCCGCCTTGTCGATGAGGAGGTGCTCCGCGCGCCGCGAAAGGCTGTGCGCGAGGTAGTTACGGAAACCGTCGTACGCGGGCTCGAGGTATTTGAAACTCGCGACATCCGTTTGTTCCGCCGTCGCGTCGGTGCGTCCCGGCGTGAACGGAACCGTCACCGTGCAACCTGCGTCCGCCGCCGACTTCTCAACACCCGCACAACCCGCAAGCACGATCATGTCGGCAAGCGAAATCTGCTTCTTGCCAGATGCTGCATTGAACTCTGCGCGAAGCTTCTCCAGCGCTCCAAGCACAATCGCAAGCGCGGTTGGGTTGTTCGCCTTCCACGCATTCTGCGGAGCCAATCGAATGCGCGCACCATTCGCGCCACCGCGCTTGTCGGTGCCGCGGAAGGTCGACGCCGAAGCCCATGCCGTGACCACAAGTTGCGAAACCGTGAGGCCCGAAGCGAGGATCTTTGCCTTCAGTGCTGCAACATCGCTCGCGTTCACGAGTTCATGCGAAACCGCCGGCATCGGATCCTGCCACACCAGTTCTTCCTTCGGCACGAGTTTGCCGAGGTAGCGCGAACGCGGCCCCATATCACGGTGCGTCAACTTGAACCACGCGCGCGCGAACGCGTCAGCGAACGCCGCGGGATTCTTGTGGAAGTGACGCGAAACCTTTTCGTACGCCGGATCCATGCGAAGTGCGAGGTCGGTCGTCAGCATGATGACCGTCTCGCGCTTCGAACTGTCGTGTGCAGCAGGTGCGGTGACCGAAGCACCCTTCGGAACCCACTGATGTGCACCCGCCGGACTCTTCGTGAGTTCCCATTCGTTCCCGAAGAGCGTGTCGAAGTAGCCGTTGTCCCACTGCGTTGGATTCGGCGTCCATGCGCCTTCGAGTCCGCTCGTGATCGTGTCGGCACCGTTGCCACTACCAAATGAGTTCTTCCAACCGAGACCCATCTCCTGAAGCGGTGCGCCTTCTGGCTCGCGGCCGACATACTTCGATGGATCTGCAGCGCCGTGGGTCTTGCCGAAGGTGTGACCTCCCGCGATCAACGCGACGGTTTCTTCATCGTTCATGGCCATGCGTGCGAAGGTCTCGCGGATATCGCGCGCCGAAAGCAGCGGATCTGGATTCCCGTTTGGCCCTTCCGGATTCACATAGATGAGGCCCATCTGCACTGCGGCAAGCGGATTCTCAAGAACGCGATCGCCGATGTAGCGCTCGTCGCCGAGCCATGACTTCTCCGAACCCCAATAGGTTTCGTCGGGCTCCCACATATCCACGCGACCGCCCGCGAAACCGAATGTCTTGAAGCCCATCGACTCAAGCGCGACATTGCCCGTGAGGATCATGAGATCTGCCCAGGAAAGCTTCTTGCCGTACTTCTGCTTGATCGGCCAGAGCAGACGGCGCGCCTTGTCGAGGTTCGCGTTGTCAGGCCAGCTTCCGAGCGGTGCGAAACGCAACATGCCCGCGCCTCCACCACCACGACCATCAATCGTGCGATAGGTG
>JASGCF010000358.1 GCA_030054275.1 Limnohabitans sp.
CTGCTTGCAACGGGCCTCCTTGGGATCATCGGGCTCGCGATTCTTGCGTTTCTGGGTGCATTTGCTCGCGGCGCCGCCATGAGAACCCATGTCTCTGATCCGGCACTTGAAGGCTCGCTTGCTGTTGCGCGACTCAAAGCACTCGCTCCGCAATTGCGATGCACGCTCGAAAGCGATGACGAGCGCGCTGCGCTGTGGCTTTCGGATGCTGTTCCTAGCCGCACGGTCCACCTGAGCGAACTTGGTTGGTTGCGCTTTGAAAAAGGTACGGGCGATCTTTTCTTTGAGCGCATTGATCCGGTGGCGCTCGCATCAGATCGCGGGCTTGAAAGCGAGTTTCTGCGCACAGACGACTTCTTCGCAGTGCGCGACCACGCTGCACACGATGGCATTCTCACCTCACAGATCATCGCTGAGGGACTCGACCATGTCGCGTTTGGCACGGTTGCGGTGACGCGCTCTGCGCCGAAGGAACACGAAATGACGCTTGCAAGCCCGTCATCGACGGCGCGCCTTCGCCTTCCTCCAGCCATCCAAGAGGAGCCACTTCGATGACGGTCTCTCGAGCAAAATGCGGCCGTAGGCAACGAAATTCTGCACCTCACACGCGCGGATCTGTGGTGTTGCTGGCGCTCGCTGCGGTTGCAACGGCCACGCTTCTTGGCCTCACACTCGCTTCGACCCGCGATGCGAACATTGCCGCGAGCACCAACCTCGTCAAGGCTGCGAAGGCGCGTGCAGCAGCAGCTGGCGCGGTGGACTTGGCAACCGATGTGCTGCGCGATCCTCAGGTGCTGATCGGTACGGCGCGCAACGCGCCAACGCTTGCTGAGGATGGAACACTGTTCGAGGGGCTTTCGATTGGTGATTCGGTTGTGCGCGCACGGGTGTATGACCTCGTGACCCATGAGCCAGCGCATGCTGCGAGCGAGGCTGTCGAGATTTCGGTGGAGGGAAGTTGCGGCGGCGTCACGCAGACCACGCGCGCTGTCGGGCGAATCACGCCGCCTGCGCAGTCGGCGGAGGCGGACATCGACTGCTCAGAGTTCGCACTGCTTGCAACCGAGAGTTTGTCGATCGAGCGGGATGCCCTGCTCACACGCTGGCCGAGCGCCCCGCTGTCTGCATTGTGCGAACCTGTTGCGTACGGGCTTGCGAACGGTGGGTCTGCGGGACTTTCTGTTTCGGCTGAAGCAAACACCTTTGGTTGTGCGCGCGTCGTACGCGGGAACTTCGCACGCTCCGTCGATGCATGCGAGAGCGACTTAGCGCTAGGAACGCTGCATATTCCAGCTGAAATTCATGTGGCACTTGCGCCGTTGCCCACTGCGCGGGATGACGATGCAAGCGACAATTCTGTGTTGCGGATTGACGGGCTATGGGATGGGGAACTTGACGCAGACGACCGACTTTCCGACGAGTCGGGTTCTACGACAACCGGTCACATCTGCGCGCGCGGAAATGTCGTCGTCCCGACGCGCGCAGCGGCTGTACTTCGCAATGCACTCGTTCTTGATGTTGCTGGTGATTTCATCATGGAACGCGGAGCGCGTTTGCGCGTCGAGGGCAACACATCGCTTGTGGTTCGCGGCGATGTGATCTTGCAATCTGCGTCGCTTGAAGTCGTGCCTGGCGCACAACTCACCGTTGTGGCATCGGGCAATGTGTCGCTTGAGGCTTCGTATCTTGGAGGTGAGCGAAGCGATGCCAACGAAATGCGCGACGCGTCTGGACTTGCACGCTACGACGGTGGCGCAACGCGCGTTGCTCTGTTTCTTGCAGGAAATCACAGCATTTTGTTGTCAGAGGGAAGCGTTCTGAAGGGTGAAGTGCATGCGCCGGAAGCGCGCGTTTCGCTTGAGTCACGCAGCGCCGTCTATGGACGAGTCCTCGGGCGCGAGGTGCAATTGCGCGCTGGTACAGCGCTTTTCTTTGATCCAGCGCTTGATTCGAAACGCGGTTGGTCAACGCCAAATTCCGGAGTGTGGACGGCACTTGGTGCAGTACGACCTGCGATACGCGAGGTCGAGCGCCTTGACGCTGCGTCACTCGCGCGATTTGCGGAGGAAACGAGTATTGCGCCTGTGGCCACGGTCATTCCAACAGAGCCGCTCGATGAGAAAGATGGCCGTGCGCGCGGACTGCTTCGCGCTGCGGAAATGCGGGCGAAGGCTGCACATGCAGCGCGCGTTGCGTGGCGCGAGAGTGAAGATCGCGAGAGCCGTGAGCTGACTCCACAGTTTGCGTCGCTTGGCTTTGATGCACCGTTTGCGGTTGAAGACGAGTAGTTCGGTGAAAGACCTTGTGGTTCGCGAGGATTGAAGTCGGGACTCGCAGTGGGGATTTGCAATGGGGTCGATGAGATGATGAACGAAACGCGCACAATTTCGCTCGATTCCGCTCGCAAGTCGTCTCGCGCTCGCGCGTTCACCATGATGGAAGTACTGGTTGTCGCTGCGATTCTTGGCTTGTTCGCATCGATGGTGATTCCGCAGTTTGCCAAAGCTCACGAGCCGGTCGCGACGCTGCTAGAACACACGCTCGAAGCGGATCTTCGCCTCGCCCGTACTGAAGCGATGACGCGCGCACGCCCTGTTTCGCTTGTGGTGTCGGCGGATGGAAGTTCATGGTGGATCGCGGATCACGCAACACTCGGTACACCAGTTGGTGGCCTTGTGCGCACCTGTGGACAGAGTTCGCTGTACGAACTTGCGGGAGTTTCGCTTCTCGTCAAGCGGGATGCTGATGGGACGGCGGCGACAAGTGGTTCTGGTGTACGGGTATTGGCGACATTCGATTCGCTTGGCGCGCGCGATGGTGCGACAGTCGATCTTGCGGCGCGAGATGCGAACGGAGCGATCGTGGGCGAATGGACGATTTTGGCTGGACGGACGAGGTTGTCGCATCTGCGTGGAAACTGAAGAAGCGCGCTGCGGCACTGCGTGAGGTGCGACTTGCGTGGTCGATGCCTCAGTGACTCGGTCTGAGTTTGGGTCAGTGGCATCCAACGGCTTACAGCCGTTGGGGATTGGCTTTGTCGGTCGGAGTTCGGTGTTGATCACGCGCCAGTCGCCGACGGGCTCTGCCCGTCGGGTGCCACGCGGCCGCGAACTCGCGCGGCAACGCAGCGCGAGTGAGTGGCGGTGCTGACTTGACGCACAAGTGTCACGCTTCGCCGAGCGCAGCGAGGCGGTCCCTTCACAACCGAAAGGCGAACTTCAAAGTTACCCCTCGCACGCGCCCCAGTTGTCGAGCGTCGCAGCGAGATCGGCCGCGTTGATTTGTCCATCGTGATTCACATCGCCTTGACCTGTCGACG
>JASGCF010000359.1 GCA_030054275.1 Limnohabitans sp.
AAACGCGGCCGCCAACAATCTGAATCGCTCGATCGTTCGCTTCTGGGACTTCGTTCGTCCGCTGACCTACATCTTCGGCGATCCGAGTTTCGTCTACGGAACTGAGATTGACGAGTGGAGTTTGCAGTACGAGTTCAGCGTTGCGTACGGCGAGGCGATGACCCAAGCATCGCCCGCAGGTGAGCGATTCTCTGCGGAGGAGGCAAGCGCGCTTCTTGCCATGCCTCGGCCGTCGCATGTCGAGGAATCATCTGTCGTGAAGGCAATCGAGCGATGGAATCGAACGCGCGATTACTGGGCGATGGAGTGGTTCAACGCCGTGGATGTTCCCGCGGGTTTCAGCACCGATTTTGTGGAGCGCGACCGATTCGTCCAGTATCTCGAAGTCGCAGCCGACAAGCGCGATGAGTACTTGGATCTCGGCTACAACAATCCACTTGAAGAACTGGCTTCGGCGTATGAGTTGCTCCAAGGCCAAGTTGTGACAGGTCAGGGAGCGTGTGTTTCGATCGGTATCGAATTGAACCAAACGCTCACGCTTGTGCGTCAAGCGTTCGAAGCAACGCTTGTGCTCGAAAACGCAGGTGCCAGCCCAATCGAAGCCATTGATGTCGATATCGTCATCGAAGACTTGGCGGGCAACGATCGCACTTCTCGCTTCGCGATTCTTGGTCCTGCCGTCACCGGCATGTCGGATGTCAATGGAAATGGACAACTGGCTCCAGCAGCAGAGGGCTCTGCAAAGTGGACCATCGTTCCAGGTGACTCTGCGGCGCCGGAAGGGCCAACCTACTACAGCGTCCGCGGCCAATTCCGTTACGCATCCGAAGGTCAAGTGTTGGTCGTGCCGCTGTTCCCAGTGACGATCACGGTGTATCCAAATCCAAGCCTGTCGCTCCAGTACTTCATCGAGACGCAGGTGTATTCCGACGATCCGTTCACGCCAGAAATCGAGCCGATGATTCCGTTCTCGCTTGGTCTTTGGGCGAAGAACAACGGCGGCGGAACGGCAGGCGATGTGAGGATCGAGAGCGCGCAGCCCGAGATCGTTTCGAATGAACTCGGATTGCTGATCGACTTCCAATTGATCGGTGCTCAGGTCAATGAGAATCCGATCTCACCATCACTCTTGGTTGAGATGGGCGACATTCTTCCAAACAATGTTGCTGTCGCGCAGTGGTTGATGACCTCGACTCTGCAAGGCGAATTTGTTGGTTACTCGGCGACGGTGAGTTCGACCAACGGCTTCAACGACCCCGAGTTCTCTGTGGTCGATGAGGCTGCAGTCAACGCCATGACGCATGTTGTGCGCGCGGACGAACCGCTTGATGACGGGCGCCCAGACTTCCTCGGGAACCTGACGCTTGATCCGAAGGATCTTCCAGACAAGGTGTATCTGTCGTCTGGCGTGATTGAGCCAGTGTCTGCTGTGACCAATGCGTCTGTCTCGGTCGTTGGAAACAGCGCAACCGTGACCGCGACACCGGCGCCAGGCTGGCGTTACATCCGCATCGAGGATCCGTTCGGATCTGCGCGTCCGATTGAGTCGGTCACGCGGTCCGACGGCAAGGAGCTTCAGCTCGGCCACAATGCATGGCAAACCTCGTACATCACGCGCGATACTCCAACACCGGAAGCGCGCAGGTATGTCCATATCTTCGATCGCGGCGGCGACGGGGTCTATCTCGTCGACTTCGCGATCGACGGAGAGGCACCCACAGTGCTGTCGTGGCAGGTGCTGCGCGAACATGGTTCGCTTGGCGCGCTCGGCCTCGAAGTTCCATCGGTCGGTGCGTTCAGTGAGTCGCGGCCTGGTGGTATCCAATCGTTCGTGCTCTCGTTCAGCGAGCCGATCAATCCTGCGACCTTCAACGCCGTGAGTGTGGCTGTCACCGCCTACAACGCTTCGGGCGTTGAGGTGACGGTGCCAGTGGCGGATCGCACAGCAGAACTTCGCATTGGCGACCAATATGCCTCGATCAACTTCCCAACGCCGCTGCCGAACGGGCTGCGATACTGCATCCGTCTACTCGGTGTGACAGATGTTGCGGGTAATCTGCTCGATCAAGGTTCTGGAAGCATCGATATCGCACTCGTTCCAGGCGATGTGACTGGAGACCTTCGTGTGACCGTCAACGATGCTGGTGCGATCGGCTCGTTGCTCGGACAAGCGGTCGATCCGCTTGATCCGTACATGGTGCGCGCAGATCTCAACCGCGATGGCACGATCACCATGGCCGATGCCTCGCTCGTGGTGGCCGCCATCGGCACAGACCTGCGGTTCGCAATCAATCCGTGCTCGGATCTTGGTGATGAGAATCGCCGACTCGACGATGGTCGCAGTCAAGAACTCGTCCGCGATCAAAGTGGTATCTCGCATGGTGCACCGCTGGCAACACGGCCCACTGTGTCGAATACCTCAAGCGCATCGCGTCCGCAGGCAACCGGAAAGACAAATGGAAAGACAAATGGAAAGACAAGCGCGGCTGTGGTCGTCGGCCGCGACGACAACACCGTCTCGGAAGCAGCGGTGCGATTCGATGTGCTTGCACTTCGTGCAGACGACAGTGCGTTCCTCGAAGCGATCGCGCAGATGTATGGACTCACGCTTCACACTCCAGCGGCGGAAGAAGCGCGCAGCGATGGTTGGCGCATTGCAACCTTGCCTGCGATCGCACAGCGCGAAGCAGCACATCGTTCGCTTGCATCGCTCCTTCTGAGTGAGGGTCTTGATGTGGCCGCCATCGCTGTACTTTCGGATGGCACGGTCGCGGCAGTTCTGCCGGAAGTTGAAGTCACCGTACGCGCTGGAATTCCGGACACTTGGCTTGATCGCGTGTTCGCCGCCAACTGTGGTGGTGCGCAACCTGTGGATCGCGGGGGACGCATCAAGCGGTTTGATGTACGGCCACGATTCGGTACCGAAGTGACGGCGTTTGCCCGAGCGTTGGCCGACAGGCGCGAGTTTGAACGCGTGCGATGCGTGACAGTGACACTCTCAGCAGCCGATGGTGCGCCGGATCAGCCCGCAGGATTCGACGATTCCAATGAGATTTTCGGTTCGCTTTCCGCTGAACTTGGTTCACACTCAGCACCGACGGCATTGATGGAGACGCAGCCATGAAGTTTCGTGCAACACTCTCTCTCTTCGCGTGTGGCTTGGCGATGGGGTCGTCTGCATTCGCAGCCGATCTCGATATCACCACCGTCAACGGCACAACAGCAGTGCTCGTGCCAGCCGGCGGCACTGTTCGAGCGCGTGTTTCTCTCGACGCGCCGAACGGCACGCTGTTCAACGCTGCGCTCTTTCGTAT
>JASGCF010000360.1 GCA_030054275.1 Limnohabitans sp.
AATCCAACCAAGTTGCGTCACGCTGTGGCTCTTTGTACGACTGCCCCCATGCGAATGTCCATGCGAAAGTCCATGCGAATGTGCATGAGATTTTGCATGAGAGTGCGTGTGTCGCTCGCCCTGAGATTTGCGCGTGACGCGCTCGGCATCGGTCGGAACCGCATGTGCATCGCATCCGTCGTCACAGCAGTCGTGATGCCCCGCTTCCTCAGGTGTTTCGTGTTGGTGAAAGTGAAAAAACCTTTCCAACAAGAACATCGCCACAAACCCGAGTACGGCAGACAGCGCCACCCCATCAAGCGCCCCGTGCAGCGCGCCGTGAGAAAGGCCACCCGACTTCGACGCGCTCTCTTCAAGCGCGAGAATGACGGCGTGCGGCAAGAGATGCAAGAGGCCGACGGCCAACATCGTGCCAGCGACGAAACTCAGAGCAATCTGCAGTCTGCGATGTCCAAGTTTGAACGATGCAGCGAACGCTCCACCCGCGAGCGATGCAAGTCCAACGGCAACGCAATACAGCGTCAATTGCATCGGCGCGGAAATCGCGAGTGGGGCGGCGAGTGCATCGGCGAGTACGGTCGGACTCATAGAGCCTCAAAGAATAGAGAAGTGGCGTCATGTTTGCCTTCGGAGTTCGCGCGGGATTTCCGCGACGATTTCCGCGACGATTTCCGCGATGATGTACAACTCGCGCAGCAGCCGCGTGGACGGCATGCGGGAACACCCCCTACAACAAACAAACCCGCCATCATGGGCGGGTTTGCTCACGCGAGTGGAGTGGATGAGGATCGAACTCACAACCTCCTCGATGCGACCGAGGCGCTCTCCCAATTGAGCTACCACCCCGCGGGAGGGGCGAAAGTATAGCAAGGCATCAGCCTTCTGCAAACGAACAGCGCTGAGAGAGAATCGATCCCAGATCGAATTGCCTGTTTTCATGCGAAATCCCGTACCTTCTCCATCGGTGACCACGCAACCCACCGCCGTCGAGCAGCCCACCGCTGCGCACGAAACTGCGCCACAGAGCGCTCGTGATATCTCTTGGGCCGATCCCGCACGAAATCCGCATTTCGCAACACCAGCCATGCGGCAGTTTGCGCGTTTCAAACAGGCGCATCCAGATTGCATCCTGTTCTTCCGCATGGGTGACTTCTACGAGATGTTTGATCGCGACGCAGTGCTTGCGCACAAGTTGCTTGCGATCACGCTAACAGAACGCACCAAGGGCTTACCCATGGCAGGCGTGCCCTTTCACGCAGCTGAGGGGTACATCCGACGACTCGTCGCCATGGGCCACCGTGTTGCGGTGTGCGAACAAACGCAAGATCCGAAAGACGCCAAAGGAATTGTCGAACGCGCTGTCACGCGAGTTCTCACTCCAGGCACATTGATCGATGAGACGCTTCTTGATGCGAGCAGCGCAAACCGCGTTGTCGCTCTCTCAATGGACGGCGTGGAGGCTTCGCTCGCAGCCATTGAGCTTTCGACGGGCGCGTTCACAGTAACCTCGTGTCCAGTGGCACGCGTTGCAGATGAACTTGCGCGACTTGCGCCAAGTGAGTTGGTGTATGCCGAAGAACGCGACGGTTCTATGCACCAAGCAATTTCGAGCCTCGCAGCGCGAGGACTTCCGCTCACTGCACGCCCGGGTTGGTACTTCCGAGCCGATGACGCCTTCGAAGCGCTCGTGTCGCAGTTCAAAGTGAAGTCGCTTGAGGGATTCGGATTCGCAAAATCTGACCCGTCGCTCGCAGCAGCAGGTGCCATTCTCCGTTACGCGCTTGAAACGCAGGCGACCGATCGCGCAGATGGTCGTATTCCGCATCTTCTGCCACCAAAACGCATCGCGCGCAGCGAGTTCCTTGCTGTCGATGCGACAACGCTTCGAGCCCTTGAGATTGAACGCACGCTGCGCACGGGTGCGAGCGAAGGAAGTTTGCTCTCGGTCTTCGATGAGGCAGAAACGCCAATGGGTCGGCGACTTGTTCGCGATTGGCTTTGCTATCCGCTCGCATCAAAGATGGCAATTGACGCGCGATTAGAGCGCGTAGATCGTCTTGTGTGTGACGAGCGGCTCGCAGACGCGTTGTCAACGCAACTCGGTGCACTGCAAGATGTAGCTCGCATCGCTGGACGCGCCGCGCTCGGTCGCGCGACACCTCGCGATTTCCTAGCGCTTGCACGGTCGCTTGGTGCACTACCTGCTCTTCGAGACGCGCTTGCTCTACACACAGCTTTCGCAGCAGAGACGCACGAGTTCACCCAACTTGCGCCAACGCTCGTTCCGCTTGCGGATTCGCTTGCTCGCGCCATCAAATCCGATGCGCCAACGCATCTTCGCGAAGGCGGCGTTTTCGCAGATGGTTACGACCTTGAACTTGATGAAACACGATTACTCCAACGAGATGGCAGCGCGTGGCTCGCGAAGTATCAAGAAGAGTTGATTCAATCGACTGGTATCGCATCGCTCAAAGTTGGCTACAACTCGGTGTTTGGCTACTACATCGAACTCTCGACGGCCAACAGCGCGAAAGCTCCTGCGTCGTTCACGCGCAAGCAAACGCTTCGCAACGCGGAACGCTACATCACGCCCGAACTGAAAGAGTTCGAGGAGAAAGTGCTGCGGGCTGATGCGCGCGCCATCGAGCGTGAAAAGGAACTTTGGACGAACCTGCTCGCAACAGTGGCTGCGGAACTGACTGGAATTGTCGCGTTTGGCGAGCGTGCTGCCGAACTTGACGCGCTTGCATGTCTTGCGCGCGTTGCACGCCGACAGCATTGGACTCGACCACTCATCACCCACGATCAACGCATCTTGATCGAGGGTGGCAGACATCCGGTACTCGATCGAACGCTCGCATCAACCTTCGTTCCCAATGACACGCATCTTGGCTGCACAGATCGACGCAACGCAACAGCCGCGCCTTCCTCACCAGAAACGACACGCGCGCTTCCCACGCTTGCCCTCATCACGGGCCCAAACATGGCGGGTAAGAGCACCTACATTCGACAAGTGGCGCTTCTTGCGTTGCTTGCACATGTTGGGTCGTTCGTACCTGCTGCGCGCGCGGAAATCGGCGTTCTCGACGCAATACTCACGCGGATCGGAAGCGCTGATGAGATTCACTCCGGCCAATCAACCTTCATGGTGGAGATGACGGAAACAGCCAACATTCTGCATCACGCCACGCATCGCAGTTTGGTGGTGCTCGACGAGATTGGCCGCGGAACGAGTACGCTCGACGGACTTTCACTCGCGTGGGCCATCGCGGAAACACTTGCATCACGCGGCGCGGCCACACTCTTCGCAA
>JASGCF010000361.1 GCA_030054275.1 Limnohabitans sp.
CATGCGATCAAACTAGGCTTTCGCCAACATTCCTCAAGCCGTTCAACGGAAGGAAAGTTCCCCACATTTTCAATCATTTCTTTCTTCGCAGTGTTCGACGATTCTGTCATTCGCAATTCGGGGCTGTATCCCCGACGCAAGCCAGCGCCATCTCGTGATGATTCGCCTTGGAGTAGGACAGCACACATCGCATCAGCGAGATCCAGATACGGAGTAACCCATGCCACCGGAGCGAACACCGCTTCTGCGCACACTCCCAGCCTCAAAAACCACCCGAATGACGGCCGAAATCATGCCATTTCATGCAAACGGCCGGACCTTCGATGTGCGGCGATGCTTGGAAGATGCGCTCGCGCGCGAACTCGCGCGTCGATTTGGTGGCAACGAAGTGCTCAATCGGCTCGAGGCGCATGCACTGCTCGACGCGTTACTGCGCCCAAAAACATCTCCTGAAACAAGTCATGAAACAAGTCATGAGACAAGTCATGAAATGGGTCATGAAATGAGTCATGAACGAACTCATGAAATACATCATCAAGTTCTTCACGAGTCGAGCCATGCGGCAATGCATGCATCAAGCCACAACATCTGCAACGAGTTTCGGGATCAACATCACGATGCTGGCGCCGCCGCGCATGTGAACCAACCTGACGCGGCGAAAGTGTCATGCGGTTCGCGAGAACGCAATTCGACAGACACACACAAAGCCGCGAGTTTCTAAACCTGAGGAGATATGCAACATGACCAAAGAGCATGCAGTGCTTGCCGTGTGCGATGCTCGCAAGGGCCTGCTATACGACGCATCATTCGACGACAACGGCCACCTTCATCTCGCATGTATGGAGCAGATTTCGAGTCGCTGGCACAATTTTCACGAGCATGGTCGTCCCGATGCACTCGGTCGCGGCCCGTCTGCAAATGCTGCACAGCATTTCGCAGATACAGCGCAAGAGCCTGAAGAGATGGACCGACGATTTGCGCGAGATCTCGCAGCGAAGTTTCGCGACGCACGAGTGTTCTCGTCGCTCCAACCCATAGTGATTTTCGCTGCACCGCGCATGCTGGGGGCACTGCGACACGAACTTTCAAACGATGCTGGATTCATGCTTCGACGGGGCGAACTCACACGATTACGCCCAAGCGAACTGGCATCGCACCCCTTGGTTCGCGCAGTGGCACGAACGCTTTTCCATACCGCGTTGATTGCCCTGCCCGCTACTCCAACGAGTGAGGAAACACTGCCATGACCACATTTGCAGAACGCCGTGAGGCGATGGTTGATGTGCAACTAAAGCGCCGCGGTATCTCTGATCTTCGTGTGCTGAACGCGCTTCGAACGGTCCCCCGCGAGAAGTTTGTTCCTGCGCGACTCCAAGACTTGGCGTATGAAGATGCGCCGCTACCGATTGAAGAGGGGCAAACAATCTCTCAGCCCTACATCGTGGCACTCATGCTGCAGGCTGCGCAAATCACGCCTTCGAACAGAGTGTTGGAAGTAGGCGCGGGCTCTGGATATGTCGCTGCCTTGCTCGGACAACTCGCGAAGGATGTGTACGCCATCGAGTGGCACGCCGCACTTGCCGGACTGGCAAAGGCGCGCATCGAAGCGATGGATCTTGAGCATGTGCGTGTGCGTCAAGGTGATGGAACACTTGGTTGGAGTGACGCGGCACCATTCGACTCCATCATTGTGTCGGCCGGTGGTCCAGAAGTCCCTCCAACACTGCTCGCACAACTGGCCGTTGGCGGGCGCTTGGTGATCCCCGTCGGCATAGAGCCAAAATCGCAAGAACTCCTGTGTATCACGAAGTCTCGCGAGCATGAATACGAACGGGCATCACTCGGTCTGGTGCAATTTGTGCCGCTTGTGGGAAGCGAGGGTTGGAGTGCAAACGGTGCGAGTGTCGCTCCGCGACGCGCCCAGCGTCCGCTCCGAGCCGGAACCCGTGATACAACGCGGTTGTCGCAGTTGATCGCACAATCGTGCGAAACTTTTCAAACGATTGAGCACGCCTCACTCGACGGCATCATGGATCGCATCGGTTCAGCGCGGGTTGTGCTCCTTGGCGAATCAACGCATGGAACGAGCGAGTTCTACCGATTTCGCGCCCGACTCACACAAGCATTGATCGCGCGTGGAGGATTCAAGATCGTCGCCATCGAAGCAGATTGGCCAGATACGGCTGCTGTTGATCGTGTCGTTCGTCAGCGACCAGCAACTTCGCTTCGTGAACCGATGTTCTCGCGATTCCCAACATGGATGTGGAGAAATCGTGAAATGCAGTCGTTTATTGATTGGCTTGCGCGACGCAATGCGTGCCTGCGAGATCAATCCGAGCAAACATCGATCCATGGACTTGATATTTACAGCCTCAACAACTCTATCGGCGCTGTCATCGACTTCCTCGACCGCGTTGATCCGTTCGCTGCAGAACAAGCGCGCGAGCGGTATGCGTGCTTCACTCCGTGGGAACGCGATCCGCAAACCTACGGCAGAGCAGTTTCAAGTGGGTTGCTTCCAGGATGCGAAGCGGAGGCGATGAGTACGCTTCGTTCGCTGCTTGAAGAGCGGTTGCGCTATGCGAAGAATGATGGCGATGCGTTTTTTGATGCAGCGCGCAACGCAACTGTGGTGAGCGAAAGCGAGCGCTACTACCGCGCGATGTATCGAGGATCGCGCGAGTCGTGGAATCTGCGCGATCGACATATGTTCGAAACGCTGCTCGCATTGCTTGAGCACCGCGGACCTGAGGCGAAGGCTGTGATTTGGGCCCACAACTCGCATGACGGAAACGCAGCCGCGACCGAAATGGGGATGCACGGAGAATGGAACATTGGACAATTGGTGCGAGAGCGATTCGGCGAACGCGCCTATTCCATCGGCTTTGGCACGGATCGCGGGTCTGTGGCGGCTGCGTCGAACTGGGATGCTCCAATGCAGATCATGCAGATTCGCCCGTCGCATGAAGATAGTTACGAGCGCGTCATGCACGAGAGTGGACAAAGCATGTTCATGCTGCCGCTTCGACACGCCCAGCAACTTGGCTTGCGCCAAGAACTCATGCGGCCTCGTCTTGAGCGAGCGATCGGTGTGATCTACCGACCAGAGACTGAAATGGTCAGTCACTACTTCCAAGCCACATTGCCTGCGCAGTTTGACGAGTATGTCTGGTTTGACGAAACGAACGCCATCGAGGCTATCGAAACACCAGTTTTGACGGCGCTACCAGACACCTACCCGTTCGCGCTGTGAAGTGTGCTTTTGGCCAACATCAAAGTGACCACCAAGGGAC
>JASGCF010000038.1 GCA_030054275.1 Limnohabitans sp.
GCTTCGCTCGATCGATCTTGATCCATTCTTTCCAGAGGCGGCGGAGTTTGCGGCCGGATACTTCCGCGTGCGAGCACCAACTGCAGCAGACGAAGCGCTAGGACTGCGCAATGCACTACTTGCGAATCCGATGCGTGAGCCAGCAGCGATGGGTCTTGCAGAACTCTGCATGCGCGCTGGTGCATATCGAGCGGCAGCCGACATCCTGAATGTCGAAGCGGAATTGCTCGAAACGAGCTTTCCAGATCTTGATTTCGATGTGATCCTTTCAGATCTCTGTCTCTCATTCTGGGGTTCAGGCCAAACAAATGCAGCAGCGGCTGTGGCGCGGAAGCGTCAGGACGCGCTCAACAGCACATTCCGCCGCAATGTCGAGCGCAGTGGAAGTACGCTCAAAGTCGAGGATTTGCGCAATCTTGCGTATCCCATGTCGCTCACGCTTGCGAGCACATACGCGGCGTTTACGCATGCCGTCATCCCTGAACAAACGGCTGCCGCGCTGAAAGCTTCTGTCATCTCTGCAGAAACAACTCTGCGTGCGATGGATGAGCAGAAAGCGGAGCCAACCGAACGCGCGATGGTCATGCTTGAAGCAGCGTTTCTTCAACTTTGGCTTGGTGGTGATGTTGAGCAAGCGAAGAAGTGGATCGATGCTGCAGCCGCTATCGCTCCGCTCTCCGAAGAAGCGCGCGCGCGATTCGACGGATTTCTCGCGCTTCGGGGGAACGACTCCGCAAAGGCGGTGGAGCTTTTCACACCACATGCAGAGAGCGATCTTGCAGCTGCTCTCGGACTCGCGCTTGCCGAAGAGGCGACGAACAACCCGAAAGCTGCTGCGAAGCGCTATCTCATGATTGCGAAGGCGGAGCCAGCCTCTGCGATGGGAATCTGGTCGCGAGACCGACTGCGTGCAATGGTCGGTCAGCCAGTTGCGGTGCTCGCTTCTGCTGAAGATGTCGAGCGCGCTGCTGCGCTACCGGCCGACTTTCTCAATCTGATGCGCGGTGATGTCAGCAAGATTTTGCTGTCGATCGAGCCGGTCAAGACAGACATTTCTCCGTGGGATCCGATGGTGTTCTCTCTACAAGTCACCAACCGGAGCGATTGGCCGCTGCCGATTACGCCGGAAGGCCCGCTGTTTGACACGGCAACCGTGACGGCCAGCGTGAATGTGCCTGGTGAAAAGCCAAGTCAACCTCCATTTGTCCTGTTGCCACTCAATCGACGCTTTCAATTGGCGCCTGGCGCAACCATGTCGATTCCAATCGATGTGTCGTTGACCGATGCGAGTTTCGCCATGCGAGACGATGCATTGAGTGGCGCATTTGTTTCAATTCACCCGATCGTGAATTGGCGCACCACAGAGCGTGGCTTGGAACCTGGGCCGTTGGGTATCGAGGCAGAATCGCCGCTTGTCCATGTGCGAGGCGAAAAGGTCGATCGCGCTTGGATCGCGGAATCCATTGCACTTCTCAACGATACGACAAAGGTCCCCGACCCTTCGCGTATGGTCGCGTTGGCGTCGGTTGTTGTGCGCGCTTCGAAAGAGCCCGCGCGATATGCAGAAGATGACCGTGCGTTGCTGAAAGCCGCGCCGAAAGCACTTGTCGAGGCGACCAAGCGACTCTGGCCGGAAGCGCGGGCGTGGCTTGTCTTCGGTCTCCCCAAGGGCCAACTGCGCGAGATTCGCGCGAATACGCCAGAGACGCCCACCAGTGGAACAAGCGAGGCTTCTGCGCAGACCGATGCGCAGGCCGGCGCGCAGCCGAAGGTGAGCATTGTGGGCGTGGAGAGCGTTTCTGCGGTTCCTGAGCTTGAGGAACTCGATGCGCTGCTTCAGACAGACGAGGATCCGCGTGTGCGCATGGCGTGGATCGCGGTTCGCGTCAAGCGCCCAGAAGACCCGATTTTGCAATCCTCCTCCATGCATTCCGACCCCACACTCGCCAAGTTTGCCAAAGATTCGCTCGCATGGATGACCGATGTTGCAGAGGCTCGGCGAAAGAAACTCAACCTCACGCAGTGACTTGCGCCGTCGCTGATGGAGCTCCAGTGTCCGCTGCGCGCATCAGTAAATCCGCGTGCAAATCTGCGTGGATATTTGCGTGTAAGTCTGCGCGGTGTCTACGAAGTGGTTGAGGCGAAATAGTCCATGCGAATTCCGCGCGCCATCAACGAACTTAGGCAACGAAAGGTACTCCGGCTTGCTGGCGTCCTGTTCGGAGTGGGCTGCTTCGTAGGCGCTTTGTACTTTGCAGCGCGTGAGAGAGAAGAGTTTGCTGCAGCACTCCAAGCATTGCGAGATCCACCACCCCTTGTGGTTGTAGCCGTGCTCGTTTCCGTTGCACTCGGCGCTGTACTCACTGCTGCGCTCTTCCACATTCTCATGCGGCGCTATGCAGCGATTCCGTTCGCGGAAATGCTTGCACTCATGACCGCGACGGCGTGTGCGAACTACTTACCGCTCAAACCTGGATTTGTTGGGCGCGTTGCATATCACCGCATTCGACATGGCATCCGTGCCACGCACACGCTCCGCACGATTGTTGAAGCGATTGGACTAAGCGGTACCGTCGCGTCGCTCTTCTTGGCATCTCTCTTTGTACTGCGCGCGATCGGAATTCCCGGCGAATTTGCCATGATGGCGCCGTCGCTGCTTGCAATCGCTGGCATCGCGCCACGGCTTCGTACGCTTTCGCTTGCACTGTTGGTACGACAGGCGGAATTTGCGCTGCTGACATTCCGCTACTGGGCGGTCTTTCGTTTGGTCGGAGCGCCTATCGATCTTGATGCAGCCATCGTACTTGCGAGTGTGAACGCGATTGCAACGCTCATTCCGCTTGTCTCGAATGGACTCGGAGTTCGCGAGTGGCTTACTGGGTTGATCACGCCCTTGGTATCGCCAGACACATTCGCGGAAGGTGTCATCGCAGAACTCGTCCACCGCGTCGCAGAAATCGCGGTCATTACACCGCTCGGCATCCTGTCGATCGCAGGGCTTGCTCGCTATGTGCGAAAGCACCCGATGACTGCGGTGACCGATACACCATGAAACGCGTCACGCGATTCTTCGTTTGACGCTTCGTTTGACGCTTCGTTTGACGCTTCACCGGAATCTTCATGTGAGGCGTCATCTCACGCGTCATCAAACGATGATCATGCTTGAGTTGGAACGCGCAACTTTGTCGGCGAACTTACGCCAGCGCGCGTCTTCAAGTGATCAAGCACATTCATGAAATTGATGTACGCGTCGTACGGCGAGTCATACGGCGAGAAGTACTTGTGTACATCGCCATCGGACCAATACTTCGTACACATGTAGTACAGGTGATCGCTGGTCGTCAGTTTGCGCCAGTCTTCGAGAATGTACGGATCACCCGCTGCATGTCGCGCTTTGACGGGCGCTTCGAGCGCATACAGATCGGCTGCCGCACCATCTTGAATTGGGTTTCCAAGCCACGCTGACAGATCGCGTTCGCTATCGGCCCACGAGATAAAATTTTTCACATCGTATTCGCCGACAGGCTCGTGACACTCCAGCACTTGCGACGGCGTCAGGAAATCGTTGTGTCCAGGATTCGTGTCGTAGATCGCACCTGGAAGCGCATCAAGAAACTCGAAAATCCCGGTGTCTGCCCATTGGTGTTCCCCGAAGGTTTCGTAATCCATGAACAGGTTGCACATGTAACCGTCGCCGTTGATTTGGTTCACCCAACCAGCGAATTTCTCGGCGCTCAGCGGCCATTCCTTCCATCCACGATTGGAGAAACGGAATGCAACATCGTCCGACAAGCGGTAGTTCTTCAGCAGCAACTTCACTGGTCGATCTTCAAGCGGGCCGTGACCTGGCGGGGCGTAAAGGTAGTTCGGCGAGCGGAAGCCAAGCAGCCGATCAACACCTTCGCACAGAATCGCGTTGTGCTGACCGCGACGCGCGATATGTGCCGCAAGTTCGTTTGAGTAGATCAGTTCTGTGTTGCGGAACACCTTCGGCGTGACGCCGAACACTTCGCGCATGCGCTTTTGGTGCAAATCAACTTGCGCGTCGAACTCATCGCGTGAGAAGAGGAACGACAACGAGTGGTGACTCGTTTCACCGATCAATTCGCACGCGCCAGTATCGACCAGCGCTTTGAGCGTATCGACCACATCGGGTGCCCATTGCAACAACTGCTCGAGTGCAGTTCCAGTGATGGAATACGAGCAACGGAATCGGCGGTCATGTCGACGCACCAAGTCCAACATCTTCTGTGTGGCAGGGCGATAGCACTTGTCAGCGACCTTGCGCAGGATGCGTTCATTCGCATCGTTGTCGAAGTAGAACGGATCGGTCGAGAAGACCGAGTACCTCCGAAGGCGCCATGGTTGGTGAAGTTCGAAGTAGAAGCAGACGCTTGCCATGTGCGCAGCGTACCGCGGCGAGCGTCAGATTTTGTAATAGCTTCGATACCACTCAACAAAGCGTGCGACACCGACTTCGACGGAAGTGGATGGCCGATAGCCCGTATCGCGCTCAAGTGCCGCAACATCTGCAAAGGTGTCGGGAACATCGCCAGGTTGCAGCGGGAGAAGATTCATCTGCGCCTTACGGCCTGTCGCCTGCTCAATCGCGCGAATGTAATCAAACAACTCGACCGGGCGAGAATTGCCGATGTTGTAGACGCGCCATGGCGCGCTCGATGTGCCAGGATCGGGAATCGCCGCGTCAAACTGTGGGTTCGCGACAGCGGGGCGGTCGAGCGTGCGGATCACTCCTTCAACGATGTCATCGACATAGGTGAAATCACGACGGTGCTTCCCATGATTGAAGACATCAATCGGCTTCCCTTCCAAGATGTTGCGCGTGAAGAGGAAGAGCGCCATATCTGGGCGACCCCATGGGCCGTACACGGTAAAGAAACGCAGTCCGGTGGTCGGCAAGCCGAACAAATTGGAGTAGGTGTGCGCGAAAAGCTCATTCGCCTTTTTGCTGGCTGCATACAACGAAAGTGGATGGTCGACAGAGTCGTTCACCGAGAAGGGAAGTTTCGTGTTGCCGCCGTACACCGAACTTGAACTTGCGTACACCAAGTGTCGGCAACCGCCGTGCCGTTCGTGGACAACACGGCATCCTTCAAGAATGTTCTGAAAGCCAACAATGTTCGAATGCACATAGGCATGCGGGTTGGTGATCGAGTAACGCACTCCCGCTTGTGCAGCAAGATGTACCACGCGATCAAAGCGATGCTGTGCGAAGAGCGCTTCGATTGCGCTTCGATCTGCGACATCAAGTTGGACGAACGAGAAGCCGCGCTTCGGGGTGAGTCGCGCAAGTCGTGCCTCTTTCAGCGTCGGGTCATAGTAGTTGTTGAGATCGTCAAGACCTACAACATCTTCGCCTCGATCAAGGAGGACATGCGCGACATGCGAACCGATGAAACCCGCTGCTCCCGTGACAAGAACCGACATGTCGAGATCCTAACACGCAACGGAAGTTTGCAGTTACGACGCGTGGTAGCTTGGGACCGCAGTCGCGGTGCGTGTGCCATTGAGCTGTCGCTCGCAGCAAGAGATGACACGCGAGAGGTCTGCGTCATCCATGGAGCTCCCGGAGGGTAAGCAGAGACCTTGCGCAAACAGCCGTTCGCAGACGGGAAGCCGTGATGGATCGTGTGCAAACATGCGGCAGCCAGCGAAGAGCGGCTGCAGATGCATGGGCTTCCATGTTGGTCGCGATTCGATGCCTTCTGCGGCCAGTGATGACAGCAGCGTGTCGCGAGAGCACGCAGCATTGCTTGGGTCGATGGTCATCGCAGAAAGCCAATGCGTTCCGCGCGACCATGTCGGCTCGGGCATCATGCGAATTCCAGGTCGACCTGCAAAGATCGATGCGTACCGAGCGAAAATCGCGCGGCGCCGCGCGACGCGATCTGCGAGTACTTCAAGTTGACCGCGACCAACACCAGCGCACAGATTCGACATGCGATAGTTAAATCCGGCAGTCACATGCTCGTAATGCGGTGCTGTTTCGCGCGCTTGTGTTGCGAGAAATCGTGCGCGCTCGACAAGTTTCGCATCGGTCGACACCAGCATGCCGCCGCCTGATGTTGTGATGATCTTGTTGCCGTTGAAACTGAAGGCGGCCAGCCGACCGAATGTTCCGCAGCGGCGGCCATGCACGCTCGCCCCCAAACTCTCCGCAGCATCTTCGAGAATTGGTAGATCCCATTCATCGCAAATCGCTTCGATGGCACCGTAGTCACAGCCCTGTCCGTACAAATCAACAGCGACGAGCGCGCGAGGCCTTCGCCCTTCCGATGCAAGGTTCTCGAGCGCACGACGGAGGGCCGCTGGCGACAGGTTCCAACTGGTTTCGTCGCTATCGAGAAACACGGGCTCGGCGCCAAGTTGGCGAATCGGATTCGCGCTGGCCACAAAGGTAAAACTCGAGCAGAGAACGAGATCACCCGTGCCAACGCCGAGCAACGAAAGCCCGAGGTGAATCGCAGCGGTTCCTGAACTCGTCGCGCACGCGTGGAACGGTTGACCATGCGCTTGGCCAAGAAACGCACACATTTCACGCTCAAATCCGTCGACATTCGGGCCGAGCGGCGCGATCCAGTTGGTGCGAAAAGCCTCTTCGACAAACTGCTGTTCGCGACCCGACATGTGCGGAGGCGAGAGTAGGATTGGCTTCGTCGTAGTCATGGCGGGTACTGCGGGGAACGGTGTGCGTGGCAACAGCAACAATCAGGCTGTGGGAGAAGTCGCACGAGCACGCGATCTATCGGCATTTTCAGCCGATTGTGTGCATCAGACTCGACGCGCCTTGCGATGATTCCGACCCGCGCCAGACTATCGATCCCAGCGCGCAAGCCACGACTCGAACATCAAGATGTTCCACATCCCGTAACCGTTCGAGCCGCGTGATGGATCGAGTGTCGTTTCCCAGAGGGTTCGCACACCGCGCGGGTCGAGGTAACCCTCGCGTGCAAGCCGAGTTGGATGGATGAGATCCTCGGCCCAATCGCGAAGTGGCCCGCGCAACCAATCGACAAGGGGAACGCCAAATCCCATTTTTGGGCGCTCAAAAAGTGTGCGCGGAACGCGCCGCTCGACCACGCGTCGCAAAATCCACTTGCGCTCGCCATTGCGAATTTTCATCGAGAGCGGCAGTTGAAACGCAAGTTCAGCCAAGTGGTGATCAAGCAATGGCTCCCGTGCTTCAAGAGAAACAGCCATACTCGCTCGATCCACTTTCACCAAAATGTCATCGACCAGATAGGTGGCGATATCAGCCTGCATCATGCGTGTTTCAAGATCGAGTTCAGAAGCCAACTCGCTCGGGTCAGTGAGCGTCGTTGGAACGATCTTCGCATCAAGCACAACATTCGGTGCGTCATCTGCATTCGCAAGCAGTCGCAGATAGATCTTCCACGGGTCTGTGTCACCGAGAATCTCTGCAACTTTGCGCGCACGATCGCCGGCGCGATCGAAGGGCATGCGGCGCGGAGCAACGCGCGCAAGCAGCGCTCCGAGCGCGTTGGCCGGACCACGCGGAGTCGCTCGAAGCAGCGCGACAAGTGTCGCGCGCGCAGGCGCAGGAAGTCGCGTTGCGCGTGCTGCAAGTTTGCTCGCCCATGCATAGCGGTAGTAGCCAGCGAAGAGTTCGTCGCCACCGTCGCCAGACAGCGCAACGGTGACATGCTTGCGCGCGATCGCGCTCACAAGCAGTGTTGGAATCTGAGAACTATCTGCAAATGGCTCATCGAAGATGTCGGCGAGTCGCGGCACCGTGGCTAGAGCTTCGTCGCCGTGAACATACACCTCTGTGTGATCGGTGCCAAGATGCTGCGCAATTGCGCGGGCGTACGGAGCTTCATCAAGTTCGCGCGGCCCGAATCCAATCGTGAAGGTGCGTACAGGACGCGAACTCTGCGCTTGCATCGCTGCAACAACAGCAGTTGAGTCGATGCCTCCTGAAAGAAATGCGCCAAGCGGAACATCTGCCAGCATGCGTAGTCGCACACTCTGAAGAAGCGATTGATCCACTGCGTCGATCGCATCTTGATCGCTTCCGACAAAGCGATTTTGCACACCCCGACGCACGAGATCTCGTGAGTGCCACCAACATTGTTCATCAATGCGCCCTGTTGCAAGATTCACGCGCACCAGATGTCCAGGCCGCACCTTCCAAGCCTCTGGATGGATCGTGCGCGGGCTAGGCACATAGCCGTGGCGCATGAACAATCGAAGTGCATCACGATCGACCGACAAACGCATTCCTGGAATCGCGCGCAGCGCTTTGAGTTCGCTCCCAAACGCGAACATCGCTCCGTTTGCGAGTGATTGAGGCAACGCATGTTGCAGATCTTCAGCGCATTCGTTCGTCGATTGCGACGGCGATTGCAAATGCGAGTGCGCGAACGCGAGGTACAGCGGCTTTACACCAAATCGATCACGCACGAGCCACAAAACGCGTTCGTGGCGATCAAGGAGCGCGAAGGCGAACATACCTGTGAAGCGTGCAATGGCGCGTTCGACACCCCACGCAGCGCAGGCTGCCAGCATGGTTTCGGTATCGGAATGACCGCTGAAAGTGTGGCCGAGTGCGCGCAGTTCATCGCGCAGTTCGTGATGGTTGTACACCTCGCCGTTGAAAACTATTTCAAACCGCCCGCCCGCCCCAGACATCGGTTGGTGACCAGCGGGTGAGAGGTCTTGAATTGCGAGCCTGCGAAACGCAAAGCCAACGCGCGACGCCTGATCGAAGCAGAGTCCCTCATCATCCGGGCCACGATGGATGAGTGTCCGCGCCATCGCTGTGAGCGTCGTGGTTGGCTCCGCGACGCGCCCAGAAGGATCAAGAAATCCCGCGAATCCGCACATGCTGCGAAGGTATCAGGTCGAAGCCACGATCGTGCTGCGTCGCTCGCGGAGCCAAAGTTCAAGAATCAACATCGGCCACAGTCTGTAGATCGAGAAGTGCTGTGGTTCGCGCTGTTCCTGCAAGAATCGATCCAGTGCGCGGCTGTCGAGATGGTCGCGCAACACGGCATCGCGTCCCAGGCATTCGTTCGCAAGCTGAAGCAGCGCACTTTGCGACCAGCAGCGCGCGGGAAGTCCGAACCCCATCTTTCGGCGCTCCATCCACTCACGCGGCAGATACTCCATGGCGAGCTCCTTCAAGATCCACTTCGTTCCTTGTGGTGGATACCAAAGAAGCGCATCGGGAAGTGTCTCTGCAAATGCGCCAAGTTGTCGATCGAGCAGCGGACAACGCACTTCAAGCGAACACTGCATGCTCATGCGATCAACCTTTGGAAGCACAGCGCCGGGCATGTAAGTCCACGCATCCAGCGCGCGCATGCGCTGCAACGGTGAGAGCTTGGAGTCTGAGAGCATGGCGCGCCATGCCCGCAATTCGTGCGATGCCTGACGAGGCATGCGCGTACCGAGCAGTTGCTCGACAGTTTCGGGTTGAAACATCAACCACCGTGGCGAGAGATATCGATCTGCAACGCTCGCGGCGCGTTGTCCGCGCAATCGCAAGGCGACGCGTGCTAGGAAACCGCTTGGATTTGCCGCAGTTTCATTGAGCGTCTCGCGGTAGCGACCGTATCCGCCAAAGAGTTCGTCGCCGCCGTCACCAGAAAGCGCGACCGTCACAAATTGGCGTGTGAAGCGTGACAACAAGAGCGTTGGTAAACACGACGAGTCGCCGTTCGGCTCATCAAGCCGCGACGCGATTTCGGGAAGCATCGTGAGTGCATCTGGCGAAAGCACTTCGTCGCGGTGGTTCGTCCCGAGAAGCCGCGCGGTCTCGCGCGCAAAGAGGTGCTCGGTCGCCTCGGGATCGTCGAATCCGATCGAGAAGGTGTCGACCTTTCGCCCGAAGTCTTTCGCCATCACAGCGACGACCAGCGAACTATCGACGCCGCCAGAAAGAAATGCGCCCAGCGGCACATCACTTTCGAGCCGCTTTTCTACGGCATTTTGCACCAAAGTTCGCAATTGCGATTTCGCTTCGTCTGGCGTGAGATGCGCTTCGTGTTGTCGACACGGTTCGAATGTGAAGAACCGAGATCGCTCCCAGCCGCGGTCTGCAAAGTCGATAGCGACTGCTTCTCCGGGGTTGATTTTGGCAACGCCTTCGTAGATGGCAAGTTCTGTCGGTACATACTGAACGAGCAGATATGCAGCAATCGCGTCACGCGAGATGCGTCGCTCGAAGAACGGCAGCGCTTCGATGGCGCGCAGTTCACTGGCGAACGCGAAGTAACCATCGCCTTCTGCAGCATACAGCGGCTTCTTCCCGAACGCGTCGCGCGCGAGGATGAGTTTTCGTTCCCGCGCGTTCCACGCGGCGAACGCGAACATGCCATCCAGCAGGGCGCATTGTTCGAGGCTACACAATTCGAACAAGTGACAGAGGACCTCTGTGTCACTCTTCGATCGAAACACATGCCCACGACTTTCGAGCCATGTTCGAAGCTCGTGGTGGTTGTAGATCTCGCCGTTAAACACAACTTGTACGGAGCCATCTTCGTTCGCCATCGGCTGCCGACCCTCGGGACGAAGATCGATGATCGAGAGCCGCCGGTGCGCGAGCGCAACCGTGCCGTCGTCCGACACCCATGTTGCGCCGTCATCTGGGCCACGGTGCACCATCGTGTCGCGCATGACAGTTGCGAGGCGCGCGATCTCTTCGCGGCCGAGGCCAAGTCCGGTGTCAATGATGCCTGCGATGCCGCACATGTGAGAAATCAAAGCAAGTCGAGGAGCGACGAGAGATCGACGAGGAATCGACGAGGAATCGGCGAGAATAACAGGGAAAATCGAATCGATCTTCGATCTGGCAAAGATCATCGACATGCCGTACCTTTCACGCATGCAGGCAGGTTTCCACGCAAGAAACAATGAGCGCGATCAACCGGAAAATCGGGAAAAAGAGGCGTTGTCAGAAGACAGCACACGGCGTGGAGTCGACGAGTCACTCCGATTTGGCTTCGGTCGGAACTGGCAAGCGTTCATCGAAGAACAATTCTCCGAATCACGCGTGCGCGCGAGTCAAGAGCATCTGCTTGCGACTTTGCGACTTCCTTCGCTTGCCGGGCTGTCGTTTCTTGATATCGGCTGTGGAAGCGGACTGCACTCACTCGCTGCCCTGCGAGCCGGGGCGCAGCAAGTCACCGGGTTCGACTTCGATCATGACTCTGTCGCGACGAGTTTGCGTGTTCGCGAACTCGCGGCAAACAGTGATCCGCGCTGGAGCGCAGAACAAGGCTCCGTCCTCGATCGCGCGCGCGTCGAGCTGCTGCCCAAATTCGATGTGGTGTATAGCTGGGGCGTGTTGCACCACACCGGCGACATGTGGACCGCGATGGACAACGCTGTTCTTCCGTTGAAATCGGACGGCGTGCTCTACATCGCGCTCTATTCAAGCGATCAGTATGTCGATCCATGCGCGGCTGATTGGGTTCGTATCAAACGCGCCTACAACCAAGCTGGGCCAATGAAGCGTCGATGGATGGAATGGCGTCACGCGTGGCGTGTCTGCGCGCCACAATTACGACGATTCGAAATGCCGTGGACCACCATTCGAAACTATGGGTCGCGTGGTATGGAATTTTGGACAGATGTGCGTGATTGGCTCGGTGGATGGCCGATCGAATTTGCCTCGTACACAGAAGTCGAATCGTGGGCCCAGCGCAGGAATCTCCGCATCGTGAACGCCGTGCTCGGTGAGGGATGCACCGAGTATGTGCTCGCAAATCTCGCATCAAATGCACAGTGGCGTTGCGAGGAAGCACGGCGGCTTGCGTCGCTTCAGTCGTTGCCAGGCCCATTCGTGCGCGGCACTGGATTCGAATGGATTGCACAGGTGCCAGAGTTGGCTGGAGAATCGGATTCCTCTGCAACGCCACGCGCATCGCGCCTCATGATGTACGATCGCGACCGCCCTGTCGGGCTGTGCCACTTCATGCACAACCACATCGCGCGCTTCGGTGGAGGTCGATTTTCACATTGGATTTCGTCCGTTCGATTCTCGACGCCTGATGGAAGCGACCCAAACAGTGATCCATCGCGCTGGCGGTATTGCCGCGAGTATTGAGGTCGATCGGAATACGCGTTGCAGCAAGCCGTGAAGCGTTGTTGTTGAGATGCGTCGATCCTCGACCTGTCGCATCCGTGTACATTTCACGACGCGTGCGCGAACGATCACCTCTCAACATCCTGCGATCTGCCTTCGTACGGCATCGTGAATTGACGCTCGAACTCGCGCGGCGGGAAATTGCTGAGCGATATGCAGGTAGTGCGTTGGGCGCTGTGTGGGCGATCTTCACGCCGATGGTCACCATGGCGATCTATGTGGGGTTGTTCGCGTTTGTTTTTCCAGTCCGACTTGGTCAAGACGGTTCGCCGTGGCCAGGAGCAGCGCTCATTCTGGCCGGACTTGTCCCGTGGCTCGCGTGCGTGGATGTCATGACTCGGGCCCCGTCAGTATTCACAGCGCAGCGCTCGTTGGTTCGACAAGTCGTCTTCCCAATTGAAGTACTTCCGGCTCGCAGCGTCCTTGTGTGTGTCGTTCCTTGGTGTGTGGGCAACATCGTCATGCTTGCCGTGACGATTGCTGCGAGTGGCGCCCGCATCACACTGTTGGCCCTGCCAACGCTTTGGCTACTGCAATTCGCAGCGATGCTTGGCGCGTCATACCTCCTCGCAACAATGGGAGCGTGGCTCCGTGACCTGCGAGAGATCGTGGCGATCGCAACCACGATTGGGTTGTATGCAGCGCCGATTCTACTCTTGCCGCCAACCGTCACTGCATTGCCACGCGTGGTGCAAGGAGTCATCATGTTGAATCCAGCGAGTCACATGGTGTGGTGCTATCACGATGTTGTTGTCGCAGGAACCATGGCACATCCAGTTTCGTGGGTCGTTTTTCCATTGTTTGCTTTGACACTTCTCGCAACGGGCTGCGCTGTGTTTCTGCGCGCGCGCCCAACGCTCGCGGAGGCGCTGTGACACAAACTGCGATTCGCGTTGCTGGGCTGTCAAAGTCGTTTCGCGTGTACGCGCGGCCTCGCGACATCCTGCTGGAGGTGATACTCCGAAGGGCGCGGCACAAGGAGTTCGCGGCGCTTCGCGATGTGTCGTTCGAGATCGATAAAGGCGAGATCGTTGGTGTGCTCGGCCGAAACGGCGCGGGAAAAAGTACCCTACTCAAGTTGCTGGCTGGCACGCTCGAACCCACCGCTGGAACGAGTCAGGTCGATGGACGAGTTTCGGCAATCCTTGAACTGGGAACAGGATTCCACCCCGACCACACTGGGCGTGAAAATGCGTTTCTTGGCGCGATCTGTCTTGGCATGTCGCGACGCGAGGCGCGATCACATCTCGATGCGATCATCGCGTTTGCCGAACTCGGAGAGTTTGCGGATCGACCATTCCGTACATATTCATCAGGCATGCAAGCGCGTCTCACCTTCGCGACAGCAGTTGCGGTCACGCCTGATGTGTTGATTGTTGATGAAGCGCTTGCTGTTGGTGATGCGCGATTCCAGTTGCGCTGCTTTGACCGCATTCGCGAGATGCGCGATGCAGGCTGCACGATTCTCTTCGTCTCGCACTCATCTGAGCAGGTCACCAGTTTGTGTACGCGCGCGATGCTGCTTGAGCGGGGTGCGCTGCTCGAGTACGGCGAACCGAGTTTCGTCACGCGCGCATATCACCGCTTGCTCTTTGGCGCTTCGCAGTCGAGCACGGCACCGGATGGCGCCCACACGATGGGCAGCGGAGAGTGGCGAATGACTTCGCATGAGCTTGTCGATGAGTATGGATCTCCAGTTGATTTGTTGCGTGCAGGTGCTCGGTACACGCTTCGGTTTGAATCGACGGGTGATGTGCCGATCGACGATCTTGTTGCTGGATTTCGCATCCGTGACCTCCAAGGCGTGACGGCATTTGCCACGGATACTCTGTTGGTCGATGGGCGAGCGCTTGCTGTTGAACCGCGAAGTACGGCTGCGTTTTCCCTGCATTTCACATGTCATCTCGCTGGGGGGCGTTACTTCGTGAGTTTCGGAATTGCCCGAGAAGACGGGCGTAAGCTCGACTATCGCTACGACGCCTTTGAAATCTCGGTGTTCTCCAAGCGAAATGTGTACGAGTCTGCGCTTGTAGATCTTGATGCGTCGATTGAAGTTCGACTCAAGGAC
>JASGCF010000039.1 GCA_030054275.1 Limnohabitans sp.
TCACGCCCGCCACATTGTGAGCGACAGCATCACTGCACAATTGGCCGCAGCAGAATGTCCTTGAACTCGATGTACGCGCCTTCGCTTTGCAGCGCGATGCGGCCTTTGTTCACCTCGACATTGGTTGCAATGTTCTGCAACAAACCATTCACCCACAACTCAATCGTGCCTTGGTTCACCACGATGCGGTAATGGTTCCACTCGCCAAGCGGCTTCTCGTTGGTATCGCGCAGCTTCACGGTGTGTCGGCCGTTGGTGCGCTTCGGATCAACCGTCGCCTTGTACTCACCAATGTTCCAAAAGTCGCCAGCGTTCTTCGAGTGCAACTGCGCTTCCATCGACTTCGGCCACACGGTGTCGTCACCGATCGTGCGCAACAAGACGCCGGAGTTCCCTTCGCCCTTCGCAGGATCAAAGCGCCAGTTCAACTCAAGGATGAAGTTGTCGTACATCGCCTCGGTTTGGATGTAGCCAATCGGACGACCTGCGCATTGCAGAACACCGTCCTTCACGCTCCACACCGAGAGTTGATCTTTGCCGTCTTTCGCAAGATCAGGCACGAACGCCTTCCAACCCGCAAGATCTTTTCCGTTGAACAGCATGACCTTCTCGTCAACCTTGATGACGGTGCCATCGTTCATCATCTGCATCGGCGCTGCAATCGGCTGTGCAGACTTCGCTGGCGGTTCGTTGCGTGGCGCCTCGTTGGAAGGCGCGCTCTGCAGCGCAGCGAGGAACGGAACGGAAGCGGCAAGAGCGATCGTGGCAGCAAGCGAAATCGTGCGCATAGAGGATCTCCGAGTTTTGCGCACTGTAGCGGCGGCGCGCTGCGAGACATCGTCGTTCCACTACGATCGCACACATAACGAAGGAGCCTCCATGCGTGCGCGATCGTTTCTTGCTCTGTTTTTCTGCATCCTGCCACTGATCGCCGCTGCGCCAACATCTGAACCGCCCGCCTCGTCACCGCTTGAACTTTGGTACGACGAACCCGCGGCGAAGTGGACAGAGGCACTTCCCATTGGAAATGGCGAACTCGGAGGAATGGTGTTTGGCGACGAGTTCGGCACAATCCAAGTGAACGACATCTCGGTGTGGGCCGGCAAACCGATCGATCGAAATCGAACGCCGTCGGCGGGTTCACTCGCGCGCGCGCGCGACTTGTGGTTCAAAGGCGATGTTGTCGGCGCGCAGAAGATCATGCAAGACGAATTCATGACGCCCGACTGGGTGCGCTCGTACCAGCCGCTCATGACCGTCGGCACGCGATGGAGCGCGCCGTTCGAGAAGGTGACCGACGTGCGGCGATCGCTTGATCTCGCGACGGGTGTTGCGACCACTGAGTTCACGGCCGACGGATCGCGCTTTCGCTACCGCGCGTTTGCGAGTGCTGCGGACGATGTGATTGTCGTGCGATGGGAAGCGCTCGGTGAAAAGCCGCTTGTTGCAGCCATCGCCTCGGGCCGCGACGAACTCGTGGACGGCGGCGCCGACATCGACGATATCGAAGCGGATGGACGCGTCATGCGCCTCCACACCCGCTACGGAACCGCCGTGAACGGCGAGCATCGCGGCGTGCGCTACGCGGGATGCGTCGCGCTGCAGCTCGATAAACCAAACGCAAACACGGTGAAGATCGACCGCCTGCCCGAGCGGAGCCTCGGCAAGGTCGAGGGTCGCGATCGCACCGGCTTCGAAACCCGCGGCTACACCGTTGTCATCGCGAGTGCGACCGACTTCATTGCGGGGATCAATCCCGCCGTGCGCATCGCTGATCCAAAGATCACTGCAAAATCACAGGCAAAAGAGGCGCTTTCCTCGACCTTCGAAGAATTGCTCGCGCGGCATACCAAGCGGTACAGCGATGTCATGGGCCGCGTGTCTCTTGACATCGGCACATCGCCGCAGGCAACGAAACCAACCGACGTGCGACTCGCGGAGTTCCGCAACGGTGCGGATGATCCTGCGCTGCTTTCGCTGTACTTCCAATTCGGTCGCTACTTGCTCTTCTCAAGTTCACGGCCGAACGGACTCTTGCCTGCAAACCTGCAAGGATTATGGAACGAGCATCTCGCTGCGCCGTGGAACGCGGACTATCACACAAACATCAATATCCAGATGAACTATTGGCACGCGGAGTCGACGAACCTCGCCGATTGCCACACACCTCTTTTCGCGTTCACGGATCGGCTCATCAAAAACGGCCGTGTTTCTGCTGAAAAACTTTACGGTGCGCGCGGCTCGGTTGTACATCACACGAGCGACGCGTGGGCCTTCACCGAGCCAATCGGTCTCACCGTGTGGGGCATGTGGCCACACGGCGGTGGCTGGCTGACGCGTCATTACTTCGAGCATTACGCGCACTCGGGTGACGAGTTGTTCCTGCGCGAGCGCGCGTGGCCTGCGCTTGCCGCGTGCGCAGAGTTCTATCTCGATTACCTCTGTGTCGATCCTGCGACTGGCAAGCTTGTTGCTGGTCCGAGTTCGTCACCTGAGAACACGTTCATCACGCCCGATGGTCAGCAGGCGAACATCGGTATGGGGAACGCGATGGACCAAGCGATTATCTGGGATGTCTTCACGAATTTGCTCGATGCCGCGAAGGTGCTCGCGCGCGATGACGACGAACTCACGAAGCGTGTGCGTGTGGCGCGCGACAATCTCGCGTGGCCTTCGGTCGGCGCAGATGGACGCCTGATGGAATGGGCACGGCCGTTCGGCGAAGCAGAGCCAGGACACCGTCACATTTCGCATCTCTTCGGCCTGCATCCTGGTGCACAGTTCAATTGCGACACCACGCCAGAACTGCTTGCGGCCGCGCGAAAAACCCTTGATTTTCGCCTGGCAAACGGCGGCGGCCACACTGGTTGGAGCCGTGCGTGGCTCATCAATTTCTTCGCGCGTTTGGGTGATGGCAAAGCCGTCGAGGACAACCTGCGTGCGCTTCTGTCGAAGTCGACACTGCCCAATCTCTTCGACGATCACCCGCCGTTCCAAATCGACGGAAACTTCGGCGGAACCGCCGGCGTCGCCGAAGCGCTCATGCAATCACACGTCGCGGAGAAGGACGCGTTCGAACCGGGAGCGCTGCCGCGCTACATCATCGACATTCTTCCCGCACGACCACCCTCGTGGAAGACAGGCGAAGTGCGTGGTTTGCGCGCGCGCGGCGGTGTGACGGTGAACAAGCTTGCATGGAATCCAAGCGTCATTCGGGTTGAAATCACCGCGGCTGGGCGAGATGCGATCAGCGTGCGCCCCCCACTCGGCTGGGAAATCAAAGGCGCGACGCGAAAGCCAAATGGTTCATACGAAGTGAAGCCGCAAACTCCATCCACTTTCACGATTGAATTCCAGCGTTTGCCAGATTGAGCGAAAAGTCACGCTCGTTGAACGCACGGCGCAAAGGCGCCAAACGCGTCGCTTCACGCCACTACAGCCTGCGCATCACCGCGCGAGTCGCTCGCTGCGATGTAGCCGTGCTCAACTCGCATGATGCACTGCGCGCGACCGAAGGTGATCGACTTCTCGTTGGCAACTTGAACGTCGTGGCCACGCGCACGCAGCTCTGCAAGCATTGCTTCGCTGCATCCAGGCTCTAGATCAAGTTTCAGACCGTCACTCACCTGCCAGCGCGGCGCATCGAGTGCGGCCTGCGGATTTGCGCGCGCATCTTCAAGTCGTGAGGCAATTTGCAGTTGTCCCTGCGGCTGCATGTAACCGCCCATACAACCAAAGGCGACATGCGGCAGCGCAGCGCCCTTCTCATCACGCTCGATCAACATGCCTGGAATGATCGTGTGATACGGCAACTTCGAAGGCGCGTATTCGTTCACATGGCCGCGTTCGAGCGTGAAGCACGCGCCGCGATTCTGCATCGCAATGCCCGTGCCGGGAATCACGATGCCCGAACCCCAACCGGTGTAATTCGATTGAATGAGCGACACCATGTTGCCGTCGCGATCGGCGGTGCAGAGCAGGATCGTGCCACCGGTCTTCGGCGGGCCGTGCTCGAAATCCTGCGCTTTCGCTGGATCGATTTCTTCGGCACGTTGCGCGAGAAACTCACGCGCCAACAGCGCTTCTGGCTTCACACGCATGGCGGATGGATCACCCACCTCGCGATGCACAATCCGAAATGCCAGTTTCATTGCTTCAGCAGCGAGGTGCACGCTGTCTGCGCAGTCAGGCGAGAGCTCGGAAAACCGCGGATTGGCGCGGCACTCGTCAAGTATTCCACGCGCAATTTGCGCAGCAATGCCCTGCCCATTCGGCGGAATAGCAAGCATGTTGGATGCACCAAACGGCGCTTCAAGAGGCTCGACCCATTGCGCCGCGTGGGTCTTCAGATCGGCCTCATCAAGGAAGGCGCCCGCCTCACGCGCTGCGACTGCGATTTTGCGCGCAATCGCTCCGGAGTAGAACGTCGCGCCTTCGGTTTGTGCGATCTCTTCGAGGGTGCGCGCGTGATCGGGGAATACAACGCGCTCGGCGGCAAACGGCGCGCGACCATTTGGTGCAAACACGCGCTTCCACTCGGCAAACTGCGACATGGAGGGATACGCACGAGCCCACAAACTGGCCGTGCGCGGCGCGACGAGAAAGCCATCGCGCGCAAATCGCACCGCTGGCTCCATGAGATCGGCAAACGGCAACCGCCCAAAGCGTTTCCAAAGCGCAACCCAACCAGACACCGCACCTGGCACCGTCACTGGCCCCCAACCGCGCATGGACATGCCAGCTTGCCCATCGAACACACTGCGCGCCTGTCGCGCGGGCGATCGACCCGAAGCATTCAGTCCCACCACCTCACCGTCGAAGATGCCGAGGACAAAGGCATCACCACCGATGCCATTGGTCGTGGGCTCAAGCACGGTCATAGCCGCGGCTGTCGCGACCGCCGCGTCCGCTGCGCTACCGCCGCGTCGCAGTATTTCGAGCCCTGCCTGCGCTGCAAGCGGTTGACTGGTCGCAACCGCCATCGAGCCGCAGACCGCCGGACGCCGTGCGTCGTAGGGAAGTGCCCAATCGACAACGTCCGAGACACTTTCACGCGGATCTAGGAGGTTCTCGGCGCTTCGTTCCATGCGGCGCAGCCTACCCTCTCGACCCTGCGCGTCGGGCGACGCGGGCCCTGTGGTACAACAACCGCCCCGCGGCAAACCGCGTCAGAAGGAACCACCATGGCCGGAGTCAAGCAGCCCAACGACAAGAGTCACTTCCTCCTCCCCGACCTCGGCGAAGGCCTCGCCGAAGCGGAACTTGTGAGTTGGAAGGTCTCCGCCGGCGACACTGTGAAGGAATCGCAGACGCTCGCGGAAATGCAAACCGACAAGGCGCTTGTCGAAGTGCCATCGCCGTGGGCGGGCACCGTGAGCGAACTCTGCGGCAAGGCTGGCGATGTCATCAAAGTCGGCGCAGTGCTCGTGCGTTACGGCGCGGCGAAAGCCACAGCGCCTGCGAAGGCGGCACCTGTTGCGGCAGCGGCAGCCAGCGGAAGCTCGAACGGCAACGCATGTATGTCGAGCCAGATCGCAGCTGGAGCCGCGGCTGCAGAAGGCGACCAGGGAACGGTGGTCGGCACCATGTCCGGCACGCTGACCGTCAGCGACCGCTTCGCTCGACGCGCACCCGAAGTTGCCGCTGCTGTGCGCGAAGGCAAGGCGCTCGCAACGCCCGCCGTGCGCGGACTCGCGAAGAAGTTTGGCGTGGATATTCAGAAGATTCCAGGTACGGGTCGTGGCGGACGCGTGACCGCCAGCGATGTTGGCGCGTTCGCTGAGGGCGGTGTCGCAACGACCGCGGCCACACCAGCGGCGGCTGGCTTCGCGCCGCGCGCGACGACCATTGCGCCTGGCTCCGTCTACATCGATCAGAACGATGTCGCGCAGCGCGTGCCATTCCGCGGCGTGCGTCGCAAAATCGCAGAAGCGCTTTCGCGCAGCGTGCAAACCGCCGTGCATTTCACGGTGGTCGACGAAGCCGATGTCACAGCGCTTGAGGCAAAGCGTAAGGAATACTCGAAGGTTGTCGGCGAGAAGCTCTCGATGCTTCCGTTCATCATGACGGCGATTTGCCGCGCACTGAAGAAGCATCCGTCGCTCAACGCTGTGGTCGATGATGCCAAGGGCGAGATCATCTTGAAGAGCGCGGTCAACCTTGGTTGCGCGGTCGACACGGATGCAGGGCTCATGGTGCCCGTCATCAAGAACGCGGGATCGATGGCGCCCGTCCAACTCGCGCAGAGCGTGAAGACGCTCGCCGCGAAGTGCAAGGACCGCACGATCGCGCGTGAGGATTCGCTCGGCGGCACATTCACGATTTCGAACGTCGGAAGTTACGGCGGCATGTTTGCGACGCCGATCATCAACTACCCCGAGGTTGCGATTCTCGCCGCTGGCCGCGCGAAGGAAAAAGTTTGCGTGAAGGACGGCAAGTTCTACGCAGGTCTCGTGCTGCCGCTCTCGCTTTCGTGCGACCACCGCGTCGTCGACGGCGCCGAGGGCGCGCGCTTCCTCAACACCGTTGTGAAGTTGCTCGAAGATCCAGACGCGCTGCTCTCGTAAGCGCGACGAAAGGACTCCCTCTATGCAGGTGTCGAATACTCGGCGATCGTTGATTGCGAGCGTACTGCTGTTTTCCTTTGTTTCTACGCCCGTTTCGTTTCTCGGCGCGTGCGCGAACAAGCCAGGTCCACGCATGGCCGTGATGCGCGTCACGCATCGATTGACCGAAGAGAAGAAGCACGAGACCGAGGTCGCTGTCGGCGGCGAACTCGCGAATGAATTGCCGTTCAACGCGGGCACTGGCTACTCGTGGACTGCGAAGGGTTTCGACGCGAAGGTGCTCACGCTGGTCTCGCAAGAGTCACGCTCGGAGACAACCGACGGCCGCACAGGCGGACCGATGATTGAGCACTTTGTCTTCAAAGGCGTGAAGGAAGGCGAGACGACAATCACCTTTGAGTTGCGCCGTGCATGGGAAAAGGATGTTGCCCCGGCGCAAACGCGCACGATGAAGGTCAAGGTTGTGAAAGCGGCAAACTGAGCCGGTTCGCACACCGAAACATGGAGGAGGTCCGGGTGGAACACGCACGCGACGCAAGCAGCATTCGCGTTGTTGGCGAGTGTCGTGTTTTTCTCGCGTTTGAAGCGGGATTTGCGATCGATCTCGCGCGCGCTGCTGCACGACTTCCAGCATCCGCGCGTGAAGCGCTACCTGCGAGTCGTCGCGTTCCGGCCGATTCTGACTTCGCACAGAAGCCACTTCGCGTGGTGATCGAGCGTGCGCCGATCGTGGTTGGTGCTTGGCGCACCGAAGCTGCGGTGGAAGCAACGCTCTACGACTTTGGTGCGGTATCGATCGCATTTCGTATTCCATTTGCCGACGCGCCCGACGCGTTGCGTCCGCTGGCCGCGCTTCTCTGGAACAACGCCGCGCTTGCGAGCGCAGCGCGCGCCGCTGTCGAGGCGCTGCTCACAACGCTCGGCGATGCGGTGACGCGCCCCGAACTCCGCTCGGGCGCTGAAGATTACGTCGTGTTCACCATTGAACCCGCGTCGTGTGATGTGGAGCATTCGATCGACGTACTCGGCCGCGAGACAGTGGCAGCACTCGTCCGGCTGGAAGATGCTCCACTCGCGGCCGACAGCGTTGCAGATGCCGTTGCGTCGCCGATCGCATACGGGCCTCATGATCTCGCTGTCGTCGATTGGGCTGCCGCGATCGTGATCGATGCTGAGCCCGCCGCAACACTCGCCGTCCTCGAACTTGCGAATGTGCAAGTTGTAGAACTGAAGCACCTTGATGCAGAACTTGATCGTGGTCTCGATCAGGTATGGCACATGGCAAATGATCGCGCGTTGTTCTCGCGATTTCGACTGCGCGCAAATTTGCGTCGACTTGCTGAGTTGGAACTCGAAGGAGCCGCGCTCTTCGACGGCGTAACAAATGCGCTCAAACTCTTCGGTGATCAGCATCTCGCACGAGTGCAGCGTGCAGCAGCGCGGCGATTTCGTATCGAAGATTGGGAGAAGTCGATCGCGCGCAAACTTGAAACGCTCGGTGCGATCAGCGAGCGCCTTGAAGCGCGACAATCGCAGTACCGAAGCGAACTACTCGAGTGGATCATCATCGCGTTGATCGCGTTCGAGATCGTGCGCACGTTTGCGGTTTGAGCGCTCGCGACTCGCCGCGAGTGAATCGCGCCGGGCCGAGATGAGTCGTGTCGGTGGGTGCCCGGGGATGCAATCCCCGGAACGGATGACGGCCGAACACCGGTGTCGACGCGTCGAAGCCCACCTCCAACGCGCCCGCGATTTCATCCCGGGGCGCCAATCGTCGGGCGATTCACCGCGCGCCCGATGTACAGCATCGTCAACCTCCACGCCCCGAAGACGACGAGCGCCGTCAGAGGCCCCGACATCATCGCCGCAATCACCGCCCAGGCCGGCGGTCGAAGGAAGTCGACCAGCGTCTCAACCTTTGCGATCGTGGGCGCGAAGTCCGCCTCCCTTCCCGCACAGCGCAGGCGGACCGTACGGGCCCAGGACTCGCTCGCGACCGCTGACTGCGGCGGAAACGACGCGAGGGCGGTCGGCAACGCGGCAAACCACGTCTCGTCCGCCACGCGACCCTCCGGCGGAAGGATCGGGACGAAGAACACCCGGGCACCGGTCGTATCCACGGGTGCGGCCGCCGCGTCATGCACTTCGCGCACGATCCCATGCGCACCGTACACCTCGCCCGAATTCAAACCAACGACGTTCGTCAGCACCGTTCCGGACGCCGCGATCGTCGCGATGCCTCGCCCATCGTCGTCCTCCAACTCAACCAGCAGATTCGCGCTCCATCGAAGCGGCGCGGCGCCGAGCGCCATCAATCCGTAGCCTCCGCCCATCACGCACAGCAGCGCGATCACGAAACGCGCATGGACGCGTGACTGCACGCCGCCCGATGCCATCGCCCGTGGGGCACCGCACTCGGGGCATACGGTCTGCCGATCGAGCAAGGGGTGTTCGCACGCACTGCAGCGCGTCGGATCAACCGCCCGCCAGAAGCGCGCAAGCCAAATGAAATCGTGCGCCATGACGCAGAGCGCGACGAGCGGGACAAGCGCGAGGAGCGCGCCCCACACCGCATGGAGACGCGAAAGCGTCAGGAGCGCCATCGAAAGCGGCATCCAGAGCTGTATCCCCGCGAAGGCAAAGAGCCCGAGTGCCATGCGGAAGCGCATCGTTCTTCGCCACGTTTGCCCGTGCTGCGGACTGCGCGACCCAAAGAAGACGAACAGCAGCCATGCGACCGCCGCAAGTCCTCCGAGGATCGCGAGAGCCTGCACCGCGTTGACGAGAAGGCGTGACCAGCTTCCGGCCGCGGAGGTCGGATACAGCAGGATTTCGGTCGTCGCCGCGAGTGCGAGGTTCATGGACTGATCGTACCTCGACCAACGCCGCCGTCACGGCTCACCCCGTCCACGCGTTGAGCAGCGCCGACATATCTGCGGCATTCGTCGTGCCATCACCGTTGACATCGCCAGCGGGCGTTCCCCACGAGCCAAGCAACTGCGCAAGATCGCTCGCGTTCACGCTGCCATCGCCGTTGAGGTCGCCAGGAAGTGCACAGGTTGCATTCGCGCGATTCACGCAGAATTCGTCCCACTCAATCTCGCAGCAATACGAGTCCGCCGTGCAAACGGCCACACAACATTCCTCGATGGCGCAGCCGGGTGTCGCATGCACGGCGCGGCAATCGCCCGCTGTTGGCGAACCACAACCCGCACACAGTGTCATTGCAAGCTCTGCGCACGCGGCGTCCCATTCAAAGTGACCGCAGGTGCTGTCGACGGCCGTGACGAGCGCACAGCAATCGGTATCCGCGCAACCATGTCCCGCATGCGGTGCGAAGCACGTCGCATCGGTATCGCCACATTGCGCGCAGAAATCATTCGCTTCATTCACACATGTTTGATCCCAAGTTGTTTCGCAGCAGAAGGGATCGATGCCGCACACGGTTCCGCAGCAATCGAAGTTGTTGCAGCCACGCACGGCGTGCACTTCGTAGCACGATCCCGTGCCGAAACCGCAAAGTCCGTTGGAAGTGAAGTCGTAGCGCAGCGTGCCCGTGAAGACCGCGTTGCCTGCACACGAACAACGGATGTAATAGGTTTCGCCTGAATACACGGAGAACTGCACGGCTGATGCAAACTCCGACGCACAGAACTCAAAGCCGTAGGTTCCTGCGTCGGTTGCAATGCGCGCTCCAGCGCACGAATCTTCGTACACCGCGAGCGTCGTTTCGGTTGTCGCGCTCGTTGGGCACAATCGCAAGAGCACGCGCCCGTTCGCTGGTGCCACGAACTTCGCCCACACATCGTTGTAGTCGCTGCCCGCGACGGCGTAACCAGAAGTTCCGTAATTCGTCGCGTGATCGTTGGTCACCGTCAGGAAACCGCCGTCCGCGATCGTCGTTGCCGAGATGCACTCGTCGTTGTCGGGCACCGTGCTGCAGACGAAATCGCAGAACATGGTGCGCGTGTTGCGGATCGAGCGTGCGTTGTCGCGATCGGCCGTGCCCGTGTCGACGCCGTCGAACTGGACGAGCGGCGAACTGAAGTACGGGATGCGTGTGCCCGGGTTGTAGGCCATCACGGTGCGGTAGTTGCTGCCGCTGTCACCCGTGAAGCGATGGCCGCGCGAGTAGGTGTAGTACGAATCCGACGTGCTGTTGCAGCCGCCGCCGTCGCCCGGCGCATGGCAGCAGCCCATGTTGTGGCCCATCTCGTGCGGGAAGGTGAGATTCGAGATCGAGTACTCCCACGAGTCGACGCTGAAACCCGCATTCGCAGGCGTCGTCACCGAACTCGTGAGTATGTACGCGAGTCCTACCACGCCGCCGGCGCCATCGACCGGATCGTCGATGCGCATCAGCTTGATGAGATCGGCGCCCCATTCGGCGCGACTGTCGGTGCCGATGTCGAAGGTTCCGTCGGTCGCGTTGCTGAGCCGCGCGAGATCGGTCCCGAAGTTGTCACCCTGGAAGAGCGCATCCGCGACGATGCGAATACCAACCGTGCGCGCGCGCAGCGTGATGCCCGAGTTGACGTACGCCTCGTTCGAGACCTCCATCGCAAGCAACACTTCATCGAGCGCGGCCACGAGTCCGCCCATCTCGACGACCGCGTCGATGTGTACGAGCGTGAATACGTCGACGGTATTGCCGTCGTTGCAGGTTCCCGCGAGGCCGCCGTCGCCGCCCGCGCCCGAGTCCATTCCCTTCAGCGGACCTTCGCCGTTGGTTGGTGCGCAACCGCCGCATTCACCGCGATCGATATTCGCGAGAAACTGCCGAATCATGCGTCCATCATCAAGCGTGCGCACGCTTTCTGCGTTGCCCTCACCATCACGAACCACCGCGGTCACACGCTCGCCGCGCACCAGCACATCACTCATCGCGCCCGGATTTTTCGGATGGCGGAAGTGGATGAAGACGCCGCCGTCGCCACCTGTTCGTGTTCGCCAGACGCGTTGCCCTTCGCCAAGAAGTCCTGCAAGATCGTGAGGCATCGCATCGCCTTCAACAAGCGCAAGCAATGCGGCGGCATCAACCGCTGCATCGGTGAGGTCGTTGCGAACGCGGGCAAAATCGTCGATGCGCGCGCGAATCGCGCGTTCATCCTTCGCATCCAGATGCGGATACGGCGGAAGCGTCTGTGCGAGCGCGGGCGCGGCCAGTACTGCCGCAGCAGCGAGCGACGAAAACGAAATGAACGACTTCAAACGCATGCGAATCGCCTTTCCATGCGCAAGAGATGCGCAGGGCGAACATACTTCTGCTTCGCGTGCGGGCAAACGCCATCACGGGAGACGCGCACGCAACGAGTCGTTCATTCGGGCGGGCGCGATAATGCGCGTCGGGCTGCGCGCGACGACACGCGCGAAAGGAGCATCACCATCACACCGATCGCCATCGCCGCGATCAAACCCGTGAACGGGATCACGAGGGTCCACCACGCTGTGGGGCGTTGGAGCGAGAAGCCCGAAGAGACCTCCCCGATCGATGGATCGAAGTGCGCAACACGGTCGCCGAGTCGTGTCGACACCGTGCGCGCCCACGACATGCCGGCATGCACGAATTCCGGCGACCGCGCCAGTTGCTGAGCCGCGAGCGATCGCTCGACGCCCGCGAACCACGCGTCGTCGGTGGCGACACCCTCGGGCGGCAGCACCGGCACGCCGAATGGCGCGTCCGACTTCCATCCGCGGGCGACCTTCGCATCCTCGATCCGCGCGTCGAAGAGCGCCCGAATGCCGCCGCGCGGGCCGTACTCGGTCACTGCTTCCCGGAGCGCGGCACGCGCAAGGACGACGCCGTCGGCATACCCCACGACGATCACCTGGTCGCTCTCGTCGTAGAGGAAGAACAGCACCTTCGCGCGCCACGGCAGCGTCGCGTTCCCGAGCCGACCGATTGTTCGGAATCCGATGATCGCAGAGAGGAATGCGAGCAGCGTGAACGCCAGCACGCGTCGCTGCCGACGCGTGCGCATCGAGCGTTGCGCTGCGTCGCACGAAGCTCCGCACTCGGGACATGTCGTCTGCCCAGGCAACAGCGCATGCCGGCACTCCACGCATGCATCCGCGGTGAACACGCGCCACCGCCGCGCGATCCACACGAGCCCGCCGAACCCCGCAAGCAGTGAAAGCTGCGGCACCGCGAGCAGGAAAGCCGCGTAGGTCAGTTCAACGGTCGCGATCGTCGCGCTCACATCATCCATGCTCGACGCCGTGAAGAGACACACGATTGGCACGATGATGAGCGCGAGTTTCAGCGCGGGTGCGCGCCGTTTCGCTCGCCAAAGCACGATGAGGAGAACAAGGAAGGCGAGCGCGGCCGGAAGAAATCCGAGCTCGAGGGCGCGCTGCGTCAGCCGCGTCGTCAGTACGAGCGGATGGTCCCAGCCGTTGGAACCGACGAAGATCGACTCGCGGGCAAATTGAGCGAGATGCGCCGTCACTGTGGCCATACTACTTCTTCCTTGTGTGTCATAGGAATCTCGTGATGTATTGCCGAGCCCAGACGCACATGTGTTCGCATGAAAACGCACGAGACCCGCACACGGAAGTGGCGGGCCTCGTGACTAAAGAGATGCGATATGTGAAGCTCAGTGTCCGAGCCAGATTTCGAAGTCGCCCTCATCGACTTGGGCATTGCCGTTGAGATCGAGGCGCAGGTCAAAGCCGCCTGTCGCGAGCTTTGCGCCCATGGACTCAAGAATCGCTTGCGCGTCACCCTCGTTCACTTTGCCATCGCCGTTCACATCGCGGAACGCGTCGCTGGCAACCACTTCGGCTTCACGATCTGCAAGCAAGTTGAGGAACGATTCGGTGTCAAATGTTTCGATAGAGCCGTCAGGTGATGTGAGCACAATTCGCTCAGATTCCCCTGCAAGAACGGTCTGCTCAAGCACTGTCCCAAGCATGCGAAGTTCAAGCCGGCAGAGCGAACCGAGACCCTGCACCTGTCGGTCACTCGAATCGCTTGTGCGCAGTTGCTGCATCATGAACGACGTCGAGGGGCTTTCAAGCGCGCTTCCAGCACACTGAGCTGTCGTCGTCTTTGATCGCGTTGATCCGCAGGGGCAGTTATTGCCAAGATCCTTGCAGATGCAGCTGATCTCGTTACTCGTCTCGTTCGTCTGTGCAAAGGTCAAGGTGCCAGGAAAGTAGTTCACGATGGTCATGCTGTCGTTTTCCCACCACCACCATCCCTTGCACACCTCGACCTTAAACTTGCCGCCCGTGTCGACGAGAACTGGGCGCGACTTCGTGCATGGCTGTGATGTGACGGTGTAACTGGTGCTGAACTCGAAGCTGTGCGATGCACCAAAGCTCCCCACGCCAGGCACCTCGACCTCTGCCGAGATACTGGCGCTTTCGCCGACCGTGAAGCTGATCGAACTTCCACACATGGCGCCGTCGATTTCTTGACCATTCGGCTTGTTGATGACACGCGCCTTGGCGGGTGCTGCGATCCAGTGCGTTTCGCAGTCGTATCGCATGGTTGCGTCTGCCGACTGTGACAGTGCCGCAGTGGTCGCCGCGGCGACGGTGAGGGCGAGCGAGCGGATGATTCCGTTGGTCTTGATGGTCTGCATGGGTCTCTCT
>JASGCF010000040.1 GCA_030054275.1 Limnohabitans sp.
CTCCACGCACGACGCGCTCTGTGGAATCATGAAGCCTGCAGTCAGCGTCTTTCCGCTCGTCATGCTGCGCTACATGAGCGGCGCGATGATCCTGATGATGAACGGCACTATCGCCTCTGGCGGCGAACCATCAAGCGCGTACTCCCACATGATCGCGATGTGATCGAAGTTCTCGCCCGCAGTCCAGTTCCCTGTCGTGCGGAGCGAGCCCGCGCGATACGCCGCCTCAATCTTCGCGAGGTCTTCCTTCAAGCAACCCGTGCAGTGAAATGACAGTTCGCGGCGTTCGGCCTTTTTCGTGTTGATCATGGCTGTTCGACTCCCGATTCACGCTCACCAGCAGATGGTTCTGATACCTCACTCCGGAGTTCTTCGATCAATCGATTCGATGTCGGATTGTCAGGGAGATACCAGTGGAATCCGCTCTCGACAAAAACAGCGACGGCGTTGACCGCGATGATCGCACCCAAGAGCAACACCGAGAGCCGCGCGCCGAGACCAACGCGAGGCGCTTCACTGCGTTTCGGAAGAAACAACATTTGCATCGCGCTCGCCAACACAACCACGACGAAAACAACGAATGCCCATGTGTAGAGATGCATTCCGAACATCGGTGCGCCGTAGCCCGGATCGCCCGGTGCAATATGAAGGAGCACTTGACGCGCAGAGACTGTGCCGCCGACGAGCGCCGCGAGAATGCTGCATGCGTAGCACTGCGCAAAATCATGCGCATCGACTGGCCCACGCGCAGCGCGACACAAGAGCCACGCCGGACCAAGCGCCGCAAGCATCATCGCCATCCGTTGAATGATGCACAGCGGACACGGGAATTCACCCTGTCCAAACTGCGCCCAAAGTGCGCCGAGCAGTACAGCACAGGTCGCGAGAATGCAGGTGATGGCGATGCAAAGGCGAAACAGAGTCATGTGATGATTCGCCTCAAAGGTTGATTGGAAGAGCGTCGGTTGCGTGATGTTTGAAGAGCATCCACACCGCAACAAGCGAAACCGCAAAGAGCAGCCCGGCGAGGCGACGCTTTCCGCGCCACATCGCCATGAGCGTCGCGAGGATGAGTACGAAAATCAGCGCGTCCATCAGCGAGCACCCTCGTTCGTTGAAACAGATCCTGCGCTGTTTTGAATCGGCGTTGCGATGCATGGCTTGGCGCTGTACGGCTTCGTCGGCGCATCACGCGTCGGCTTCGCATTCATCGTGTACCACGCTTCGGTGGACCAGATCTTCTCCCCGCTTCGCGAGACAGGATTCGTGCGGAGATACACCACGCGCCCTGCTTTGATGCTCGGCGCACGAAGTACAACCGAGCGCCCCGCTGCGTCGGGCGTGGCCTCGCTCACGACGATTTCCTCCTCGTCGATTTTCGGGCCGCCGTACTGCTCTGTCGCTTCATATCGCCACTGGCGCAACGCGAAATTCTTCGGATCGCGAAGCCATGCTGGATCGACCGGCTCGGTGAACTGCACCACGAGTCCATCGGGAAGCGCAGAAACCTGCGCGATCTCAAAGACGCTCGCATCAGTCGGTCGCAAGCGTTGCAAACCAAAGCGCGTGTCGCGCCAATTCCAGTTGCCGCCTGAACCAATCGAACACGCGTAGAGGCAACCATCGGGGCCCTCGATCAGCCGCTGCACGCCGCCTTCGAGACCGTTGCCCGCGCGATACGCGCAACCTTGTAATTCGCCCGCAACTTCCTCAAGCGACACGCGGTTGATGCCGCCAAGCGTGAGTTCTGCAAGCCACAGTTGTCCTGCAAACGGGCCACTGCGAATCACAAGCGGAGTGGTCGGCGAATTCGCAATCTCATTCTGCGGCAACCACACCGCTGGTGGTGATGGCGGATTTTCGCTGAAGAGACTGGCGTGTCCGCCTTCGGGATAGACACGCGACTTTTGTCGACCGTTGTAATGGCCGTAAAACCGCCCTGCTTTCGCGTGATTGAGTTTGCTTGCAGGCATCCACGCGCCTTGGTTGTCGGTGACGAACGCATCGCCCGAAGCCGTGACTTCAACGCCATTCGGCGTGCGGAATCCACCAGCGAGAAACTCGATCTCTTTGGTATCGATGTTGATCCGATAGAGCGTGCCGCGATGCGGTGGATTTGGTCCGTTGAGGCCCGGCGTATCGCCAATCACGCCGTCTGCTTTGATCGTGTTTCCGAAGTAGATGGAAGTCGAAAGCGTGCCGTAGATCCAACGCTCTCTTTCCTTGAGCCCGAAAGAGAAATGGTGGTAGTTGTCGCCAACCCACGGACGCGCCCACTCTTCGTGCGTTTCGAAGACGCCGTCTTTGTCGAGGTCACGCAATCGATCGATACCCGGCCGATGCGACACATAGATGTCGCCATCGACACACACGACACCGCATGGATCGTGATAGCCGCCTGGAAGCTCCTCGACGCGAATGGTCTCCGGCGTTCCACCAACAACGCCCGACAAGATGTGCAGCGTGCCGTTCGTCTCGGTACGAAGAATGCCGTTGTTCACAGGCTCAAAGTCGCTCACGACAAGGCGGCCGTCCGGCAAGAACGCCATGCCGCCCGCTTTCGGGGCGAAGTTGGCAGGGCGAAGCGGTTCGACGGCAAATCGCGGATAGGCGGTTTCGATCGGCAATCCGTCGCCAGGCCGTTGGTTCTCACGACCGTCTTTGTACACCTTCGTACCAGGCGCGACCACGCGCGTCACGCCCCGCTCTGTACGAAACGCCTCCGCTGGCACGAGTTCGTATCGCCCGCTTCCCGGCTTCTTCCAATTCAAGATCAGCGCAGCACCGCCGCCATTTTGAAAGAGATCAATACGAAACGGGTGCAGCCCTTTGTCGAGTTCGATCTGCCCCTCTTTGGGTGACGGCGCGTGTTGTCCATCGTGCACGACAACGCGTGTGCCGTCGATCTCAAGTACGCCACCGTCGTCGCAGCGCAATTCAAAGGTGTAATTGCCAGGTTCTGTGATGTCGAGAAATCCAAGCGCCTCAATCGCAATTTGGTCGCGACGCAGATCGGGCGGCACGAGCGACTCGATGTCTTTGAAGTCGACGCGATCTTCGAGGCGGTCGAGATTCGGTGTCGCGTCTTCGGCGACACGCGCCACGCGAGTCAGTTCGCGGCCGATCTCGTAGATGCGCAAGGTGTAGCCCTGCTCAAGATCGACGGGCGGCGCAGTGAAGAATCCAAGCGTTGACGCGGCAAGCATGGCGACAGAGATCAGCATGAAGCCATGCTAACCGAGCCCCACAATCTTGGATCACAACCAAACGGTTCTCGTCGCCCGCGGAGCGCGGTCAACTCGAAATCAGGCCAGTTTTCCGTCCTTTTTCGCCATCATCGCCAACATGTCGACGCAGCGGGACGCATAGCCGTACTCGTTGTCGTACCAACTCACGACCTTGAAGAAACGATCCGAGAGTTGGATTCCAGCCTTCGCATCGAAAATCGAACTGCGCGGGTCGCTCAGGAAATCGCTGGAAACGACTTCGTCTTCCGTGTAGCCCAGCACGCCCTTCAACGCGCCCTCGCTCGCCGCCTTCATCGCCGCGTTGATCTCGGCGAGGCTCGTCGCCTTTGCTGGGCGGAATGTGAGGTCGACGCACGAAACATTCGCCGTTGGCACGCGGAAACTCATTCCCGTGAGTTTGCCCTTCGTCTCCGGCAGTACGAGCGCGCAGGCCTTCGCCGCGCCAGTCGAACTTGGAATGATGTTCATGTACGCATTGCGTCCGCCACGCCAGTCCTTCTTCGACGGACCGTCTTGCGTTGGCTGTGTCGCTGTGACCGCGTGAACGGTCGTCATCAAGCCTTCTTCGATGCCGCAGAGGTCAAGGAGCACCTTCACCATCGGAGCAAGGCAGTTGGTCGTGCAACTGGCGTTGCTTGCGATGGTGTGCACCGCTGGGTCGTACTTCGAGCAATTCACGCCGTACACAAAAGTCGGTACTTCCTTCTCACTCTTCGTCGGAGCCGAGATGAGGACACGCTTTGCGCCAGCATCGAGATGCTTGCGCGCATCTTCGATCGCCGTAAAAAGCCCGGTAGATTCGAGCACATAGTCGACGCCCTGTGCCTTCCACGGAAGTTGGGTCGGATCCTTGATGGCCGTGCATGCGGTCACCTTGCCGTTGACGACGATCGACTCGCCGTCTGCCTTGACTTCGGCTGCGTTGCGACCGTGCATGGAGTCATACTTCAGGAGGTACGCCAAATTGTCGGCCGGCACGAGATCGTTCACTCCGACGATTTCGAACCCGCCACGCGCGGTTGCGATGCGATGCACAAGTCGGCCGATGCGGCCAAAGCCGTTGATTGCGATGCGAACTGCCATGTCGTACTCCGAATAGCCCGTTGGTTTCCTGCATGGTCTCTGCGAGGCAGATCCCAACCACCACCCTTTCGACGGGCGGGGCGCGGAGGATAGGGGCGGTTTCCGGTCGCGGCAACTTCGCCCCCGTTACACTCCAATGGTGCTGGGCTTCCCTCGCTCCCTTCGTCCTTTTTGCATCGTTGCGAGGCTTTCGCAACGGCTGTGCTGCACGATTCCGCCCGCGATATCGCGCGCAACAGCGCGAACGCAGTCGTCGGCGGTCCTCGGCGTTGTGCTGCTTGTGACCAGCGTGGTTCGAGCTGACACGCAGACAGCAACCGTTCCGCAACGACCCATCGACCCAGCCGCGCCTCCGTGTGTCCTGCGTGCCGCCGTTGCAGAGTTTCCACCGTATGCAGTACGCGGAGCAAGTTCTTCTCAGGACGACGCGCCGTGGACCGGCGAAGCGGTCGAGTTGTTTCGCGAAACAGCTCGCGATCTCGGATGCGACACCGAATTCATCGCACTTTCACCGTCGGAAACACTGCTCGGGCTTGAGCGTGGAGATCTCGACGCTGTGGCGCTTCCGTTGACAGCCGACCCACTGTCGTCGTCCTCGCTGACCCTGACTCCAGCGTTCGCGACATCACAAATTGCAATCGCTGTGTTCCGCGACAATTTTCGCGACGACCTTGTGGTTCTGTTCCGTAGCCTCACCACGACGCGTCAGTTGCGCGTATACGCGGTCATGCTGGTGCTCGTGGTGGTGTTCGCGCTCATCATCTGGCGACTTGAGCGAACGAAGAATCAGCACTTCCGAGGGAAACATCGTGAGGGCCTCGGATCCGGACTGTGGTGGTCCATCACAACGCTGAGCACTGTGGGATACGGCGACAAAGTACCTGTGTCAGCAGTTGGGCGTTTTTTCGCCGGAACATGGATGCTGCTCTCACTGGTGCTCGTTGCGATCTTTACAGCAACGGTCACGAGTTCGATTACCGCGCATGACGCATCGGTGGAAGTGCGTGGAGTCCACGACCTCTCTCGCGCGCGCGTCGGGATTGTCGAAAATGGACTTGCAAGCGGCTATGTGAACGAGCATTTCCTTCCGCATGTTTCATACCCGCACCTCTCGCTTGCGATCGAAGATCTCCGCTCTGGAAATCTCGACGCTGTGCTTGCAGATCAACACAGCCTCGAACGCGCGCTGCGTGATCTCCATGAGCAACGAATCGTGCTTCTTGAAAAACCTGTCGCAAAAAGTCCCGTTGCATTCGGCTTACGCAAGACACTCTCACACGAGTTTCATCGACAGTTTGATGCAGCGCTGCTCAAACGCCTCGATGCAAAGCGCAATGCAATGTCCCAGTCCACACACACGCCGTCACCGACATCGAAGAGCATCCCTTGACCACCGTTCACCCGTCGTCTCAGTCCATCTTCGGTCGCACGCCAGCGATCATCGGCATGGTGCATCTGCGTGCATTGCCAGGTTCGCCGCAGTCACAACTCACGCCGCGTGAGATTGCGCGACTCGCTGTCGAAGAAGCCAAAACGCTTGCGGCCGCAGGGTTCGACGCGGTGCTGCTTGAGAACATGCACGATGCACCGTATCTCGCACGACATGTTGGCCCAGAGACGGTTGCTGCTTTCGCACGCGCTGCCTGCGAGGTGCGTGCGGCCGTGTCGGTGCCGCTTGGAGTGCAAGTTCTCGCAGGAGCAAACGACGCGGCACTGGCCATCGCCATCGCAGCAGAGTGTCAGTTTCTTCGCGCAGAGGGCTTTGTCTTCGCGTCCATCGCAGACGAAGGCTTTCTTGCCGAGGCATCGGCGGGACCACTGCTTCGTTTGCGTCGGGCGCTTGGTGCCGATCGTGGAACGGGGCGCATTGCGATTTTCGCGGACATCAAGAAAAAGCACAGTGCGCACGCAATCACCGCGGATACGACGCTCGCAGATCACGCCCATGGCGCGGAGTTTTTCGGCGCAGATGGCGTGATTGTGACAGGCTCCGCGACAGGTTGTGCAACGCCGATCTCTGATCTTTCAGCGGCGCGCGGTGGTTGTCGACTTCCCGTGATCGCCGGAAGCGGCACCAACGCGGCGAATGTGCGCGATGTCCTCGCTGTTGCGCATGCTGCGATTGTTGGAAGTGATCTTAAGAAAGATGGCGTCTGGTCGAACGAACTTGACCATGCCCGCATCGATCGATTTGTGCGTGTCGCGAAGAGTTGAATTGCTGCTGTTAAACTCGCGACTCGCCCGAGTGTCTCGCGCGAGAGAAAGTTCCGACCGTGAAGATTTACCTCAACGGCAACATTGTTGACGAACGCGACGCGCACATCAGTGTGTTCGATCGAGGCTTTTTGTTCGGCGACGGCGTCTACGAACTCGTGCGCTATTTCGGCGGATTTGGTGTTGGTGAGAACGCACATGCGCAGCGCCTCGCACGCAGCCTTGATTTAGCAAAGATCCGCGGATTCGATGCAGCCGAGCTCGGCTCGATCGCCCGCGCGACCATAGCGGCAAACGAACTCACCGACGCGATCGTCTATCTCCAAGTGACGCGCGGCGCAGGGTCCGTGCGCTCGCATGTTCCGAATGAAGCGTTGACCCCAACGGTGGTCGCGATCGCGACCCACGGCGAACCGCTCGATGCACTGACATCGCCCTCGCAGATTTCCGCAGTCACCGCAGAAGACCTGCGATGGAAACTCTGCGAAATCAAGACGATTTCGTTGATGGGCAACATTCTGCACCTTCTCGACGCAGATGCCCACGGCGCAAACGAAGCGATTTTGCATCGTGATGGTTTCGTTGGGGAAGGCGCGTATTCCAACATCGCGTTGGTCACACGCGGCGTATTGGTCACCACGCCGATTGCAGAAGAACCGCCGATTCTTCACGGAACCGCGCGCGCTGATTTGCTTGCCGCAGCGCGGACCGTTGGAGTTCCGATCGAAGTGCGACGAGTGCGCGTGGAAGAATTGCAGCACGCAGACGAACTCATGATTACATCAAGTCGCCGTTTCATCAGCGCTGTGGTGCGATTGAACGGAAGCACCGTTGGCGATGGGAAAACCGGACCAATCACGCACAAACTCTTTGAATCCATGCGTTATGCGATTGCACGCAACGCGCAACTTGCGATGACTCTCGTGCGCTAAGGCGCGAAGCATCCCTCGAGAATTTTCATGCAGAAGCCGCAACAACCGCCCGTCCTCGCGATCCAAGTTGGCAATACGCGCATCAAACTTGCTGTTTTTCGCACGGATGATCCAGAAGAAGCCGTGTTTCTTTCGAAAGACGATCTCTCAGCAGCGGTCGAAAAGGCTGCATCGATGTACGAGTCGATTGGCGCAGAAGCAGATGCGTCGGTTGTAGTTGCGAGTGTGCATCCGAAAATTTCTACTGCTCTTGTTGGCGCGCTGCGCGATCAACTGGCATGCGAGGTTTACGAGGTTCCCACCGATATGCCGGTCCCTATCGGCGTGTGCTTGTCACCCGGTGCAAAGCCTGGCGTCGATCGGCTCCTCAACGCAGCTGCTGCATGGGACAAGTTGCGACAAGCGTGTGTGGTCGTCGATGCAGGAACCTGCATCACCGTCGATTTCATCGATGGTGAAGGCGTTTTTCACGGAGGCGCGATTGCGCCCGGACTTCGTATGCAACTCAAGGCCCTGCACGAATACACGGCCGCGTTACCCGCGATTGAGGTCGACGGAATGTTCGAAGCGCCAAGCGGTACCGCGTGGGGAGCCGACACGCGCGAAGCAATGGTGCGCGGCGTGTACCACGGCGCACGCGGGCTTGTGTGGCGATTGGTCGAGAAGTACGCGGAGGAGTACGGCGCATTTCCAGTCGTCATCGCAACGGGCGGCGACAGCGCAAGTTTGTTCGCGGACGATGAATTGGTCACACAGATCGTGCCCGACCTCGTCTTGCGCGGAGTCGCCATCGCAGCGCGGCACGCACTCGAGCCCGATGCTGCCGAGCAACGCGACCTTGAAAGTGCGAGCGATGCAACGCGCGCGCTTCGGCAGGGCTTCGGGCACGAAGGGTTCTCGCTCCTGCCCTCCCAAACCGAACCGAAACCTGCGACACGCAGAGACACGCAGCATGGCCTTACCGAAGATCACAACCACGACCACAACCACAGCCACGACGATGGAGGTTGTGGCGATGGCTGCGGTTGCGGACACGATGACGACGCGTGAATGCATCACGGCGCTCACCCCAGTTTCCTTGCGACTTGACCATTTTCCTCGTCTTTTTCGAGTAACTCGCCGATCTCACTCCCGATGACCGCCGTTCGGGCTGACAACACCACTCCACCGCTTGAAGTGGCGTGCTATCGCGCGACGCCTCATGGCGCTGGGGCGGTTGCGATGATTGAGATCATTGGTGATGTCTCCGCGTGCCTGACAGCGTTGTGTGGTCGTGATGTCGAAGTTGGTGGCCTTCGCCTTCGCAAGTTTGAAACAATTGATGAAGGCTTGGTCGCGCGCCTTGCGCCAGAACGCGCGCAACTGATGCCTCACGGTGGCACACGCATCGTGGAGCGGTTGGCGGATTGGCTTGCCGCACATGGTGCACATTGGATTGATGATCCACTTGCCGTGCGCGCGGAACTTGACCCGATGGAGGTCTTTCCTGAGGCGGAGGATCGCGTCGAGGCCCTTGCGCTTGCGACCCTCGCGCGCGCAGCAAGTCCGCTTGCAGTGCAGCCACTGTTGGCGCAGCGTGAACGCTGGGCCGCCCATGGAAACGCGCCGCTGACGGAAGACGATCAGTCGCGCTCGCAACGACTCATGCGATTGGTCGACCCAGCGCGTGTTGCGCTCGTTGGACGCCCAAACGCAGGGAAAAGCACACTTTCAAACGCGTTACTCGGCCGCGACGCTTCCATCGTCAGTCCCGAGGCGGGCACCACGCGCGATGCGGTGAGCGCGCGCATCGACCTCGCAGGCGTGGTTGTTGAATGGTTCGACTTACCCGGCCTTCGCACAAGTGATGATGCCGTTGAGATGGCTGCGATCGACCTTGGGCGCGCACTTGTTGCAGACGCTGACTTTGTGATCGCGCTTGCTGCGCCAAGCGTTGCGTGGCCAGAACTTGATCGCACTCCCGACCTCCGCGTCTTTGCTCAGATAGACCGCGCGGAAGCAAGCAGCTCCTCGCCCGAACGCTGCGACGCAGATATTGCAGTCAGCGCACACACCGGCGAGGGCCTTGATGCACTGCGACGCTTGATTCGCGATGCTTTGGTTTCGCAGAGTGACCGCGCATCCACGCGCCCGTGGATGTTCGATCCGCGACTCGCCGATTCGAAAATCAGAAATCGATCAATCACAAACCCATGATCGAGTAGCCGCTGTCGACATACAGCACTTGCCCCGTCGTACCACGCGAGAGGTCCGACAAAAGAAACGCTGCCGCATCGCCGACTTCGGGCGCCACGATATTCCGCGGCAATGGTGCGACCTGCGGAATGCGATCGAGAATCGAGTCGAAGCCGCCCACCGCTGATGCAGAAAGCGTCTTGATCGGGCCAGCGCTGACCAGATTGCAACGCACACCCTTCACGCGACCAAGTTCCATTGCGAGATATCGATTGGTCGCTTCGAGTGCGGCCTTGGCAACGCCCATCACGTTGTAACCAGGCACTGCTTTCTCCGCGCCGTAGTAACTGAGGCCGATCATTGCGCCACCCTCCTTGAGTACAGGAAGCGCCGCATTCGCCATCGCTTGATAACTGAAGGCGGAGATATCCATCGCATTCAGGAAGACCGCACGCGGGGTCGCTGCAAAGCGGCCGAGTTTGAGCCAGTCCTTATCCGCGAACGCGATCGAGTGGACGATGAAGTCGATCTGCCCAAAGTCCTTGCCGACGCGCTCGAAGCACGCCGCAATGTCTGCGTCTTGGGCCACATCCATGGGCTGCAACCAAGGATTCGAAACGCCAAATCCTTCGACGATCTTGCGCGTGCGGCGCTCCATCTTCTCGCCGGGCATGTGGGTGAAAATGCACTGCGCGCCCTCGCGAAGCAGGCTTTCGGTGATCGAAGTGGCGATGCTCGTTTCGTGAAGGACTCCGGTAACGAGTCCGCGCTTGCCGGCCATGATGCCCATCTGTGTGCTCCTTGCCGCGGTGGTCGGCGGCTGATGAACGCGGAAAGGTAGCACTTCCCCGAATGCCTTGTCCGCGCTACGCTGTGCGCCGCTGCGCGCGTAGCTCAATTGGATAGAGCATCGGTCTTCGGAACCGACGGTTGGGGGTTCGAATCCCTCCGCGCGCGTTTGGTGGCTTCGCTGGCACAGCATGTCATCCTCGCTGTCGAGGAACTCCATCGCACCGCGTTGGGTGCGCCTGACGATGCAGCGCTTGCGCGCGCCGTCGTGCGACTCTCTGACCTCTACACAAGTGAACGGCAAGCACTGTCGCGAGCGCAGGCAGACGAAGAGCATTTGGCTGCCAAGTGTGGCTACTTCCTCGCGAGCGATGCGCCAAAAGTCGCGCTTGCCCTTGAGGAAGCCTCAGCACGCAGCCAAGTCTTCGCAAGACTTCCACACCTCGAGTGCGTGCGCGTACTCGACCTCGGTGCCGGTGTCGGGGCAACGAGTTGCGGCTTTCTGGCATGGCTTGCAGCGCGTCGTGCGCGCAGTGTGACCGCGACGCGAACGCGGGTGGTTCTCCACGCCATTGAATTGGGTATGCCCGCAGCGCGGGCATACGAAAGGTCTGTGCGTACTGCAGCAGCGGCTGCGAATTGCGATCTTGAACTCAGCGTCGAGGCGCGCGATTTTCGCAGTGCAGCAGTGACCTCATTTGCGGCGTCGAGCGATGTGATGCTTTGCCAAACCGCACTCAATGAGTTGCTGGTTGAGGATCAGACAGATCCGCAACATCTTGAAACAACCGTGGAAATGGTGACACAGTGGGCGCAGGCAGCACCGCTGCTTCTCATCGAGCCAGCGCTGCGATCGACCACTCGGGCATTGATGGCGCTGCGTGATGCGCTGGTTGCATCCGGTGCCGCACGAGTGGCCGCACCCTGCCTCCATCAACACGCTTGCCCGATGCGCGCGAAACCCGATGATTGGTGTCATGAGGCACGACGCGTTGAGCCAACGCCGCGCGTGGCAGCAATCGACCGCATCGTCGGACGCCGCGATGGACGCGCGCTGTTCTCGTATCTCGCGACCGTGCCGTACGGCATGCCCGCGGATCCGCAGTCGGTCGCACCTCTGTCGATTCGCATCGTGACAGATCCGTTGGGCAGCCGCGGTAAGACCGAGCGCGTCGTCTGCAGAGCCGACGGCGCATTGCGACTCATGCGGTTACTCGACCGCGAGCGTCGGCCGAACAACGAACTCTTTGTGGAAGCCCCCCGCGGTTTGGCTGCAACAGTGCATCCGATGCCCACAAATGACCGTATCGGACCAGAAGCCGTTGTGGAACAGCTTCCAAGCACCACGCTTCCAAACTCCACACTTCCAAACTCCACACTTCCATGATCCACGGAGTGATGAACGCCTTCCTACGACGAACTTCTTGGCTGTGGCGAACCCCTTCTCTGCGAGGACCGTCTAGTTTCGTTGCGAGATGACACGGGATTGTGTAGCCTCGTCTCTTGTCGAATGGCCTTTCGCCCATGCGTGTTCGAAGCCACATCACCCTCTTCGCGACGATCGTTGCGCTCACGGCGGCGCTCGCGTCTGGTGGCGTTGCTCGGTTCGTTCACATGATGACCGCGCACGGCGGAACGGCGTGCAGTGCGCATCACGCGCACACCGCTGTCACACGATGCACTCTGGGTCATCACGGTTCGAGCGAAGTGCACGCACGACAGTCGACGACAACGACACAGAGACCACAAACGCAGCAGCCTGCGGTACCGCAAGATAACTGCGCTGTCTGTGCTGAGCTCGCCATCAATCTCCCAACACCCGAACTCGCAAGCCCATTCGATCTTACCGTCGAAGTGCTCGCAATCGTGCATGAGCGCGAGGCATCACGCCAGCCCACGCTTGTCGTACTGCGTGCTGTGACAGCACGCCCGCCGCCAATCCTCCTCTGAAGTCTTGCTGATTTTCGTGTGCGCGCATGATGTTGTCTTCGTTGCGCGCCACACGCGGCGTTGTCGGCCGCTTTCGACAACTTCCAGCACACGCATCAGAAACGCGCTGCACAACCCGTGCAGGCTTCGGAGCACTGTCCGTGCACCCACATCATGTCGTTCGACGAGCTTTCACGCTTGTTGAGGTACTTCTCGTTGTCGCCATTCTGGCGATTGTTGTTGCGCTGTCCTTTCCGGCGTTGTCGTTGCTGCAGCAACGCGCGCGTGTTGGGAGATGCGCTTCGCACCTTCGATCGCTGCAACTGGCATCTATTGCATACGCGCAGGATCACGAAGGATGGTTGATCGACGCGCGACTTCCACACGGAGGACACGATCAGGGAAGCGAGGAGAGTTTCGTCGATGTCCTTGCGCGCAAGGACTACTGCAATACCTCGCTCATCCGCTCACCGCTCGACACCAGCCCGCACTGGGCCGTTGAGCAGGGCGGAGCCGGCATCCCCGTCGGTGGCGCAAACGGAGCACTGCGTCGCACGAGTTATGGCTTGAACAACCATCTCGCGCGCGAGTTCTCGCCATGGGCTGCCATTGATCCTTCGCTCGCGACAGATCGGCTGTCGAAAGTCTCGGATCATGCAGGCACAGTGCAACTCTTACTGATGGCAGAAACAGGTTCCTACGCCGCTGCGGATCACCCGCATGTCGAAGGTTGGGGCAGTTCGCCCCAAGCCCCTTCAGTGGCAGCAGCGGAGGTTGCTCTCGCAGCCGCGTCGGGTGGCCGTGCGTCGTCGGATGCACAGTCGAATTGGTCGTTCCTCGACGGCCATGTCGAGACAGCGCTCTTCAGTTCGATTTATGTGGATGCAGAGCGCAATCGACTGGATCCAGCGGTGAGTGGCCTCTTCGGGCGCAACTTCAACTGATCACGCTCGTCCCTCTTTCACAAACTCTTTTCCGCCTTCGGCGGGATGTCACCATGCAATACATTCGTCACAGTCTTCTTTGTCACGGTTTTTATGCGGTTTCGACCGCGCTCGTGTGCGTTGTGACTCAAGCAACAGCGCAACATTTCGATATCGGCGTTCGCGTGAGCGATGGCGTTTTACACACCGATTCACTTGGGACGAAGGGCGCGACCCCAGCGCGCGTCTTCCCAGCCACTTTCGGCGACACAGGCGTCGCGCGATTCACATCGAACCCAGGCTTCGATGCCGCCATCGGCACTTTCTCGGCCGGAACACGCGTCGGCTTCAACGCGCTCTCCGGCCTGCGCCGTTTCACTGGAACTTCCGTTGAACCGGTGACCGTCGAGCGCCTCGAAGTGAAGTTTCTCACGCTCGTCACGCTCATCGGCAACGACGCGACCAACGGATTTGATCTTGCCGTGCAATCGAATGGCGGCTACCACCGCCACTTCAACTTCACGCTGAAAGCAAACGGGGGGAACCTCCCCGCAAGCTGCATCTATGTCGCTGAGTTCGAACTCTACACAACCGATGGTGTCACACTTCCGAGCGCGCCGTTCTTCGTCGTCTTCAACGATGGACGAAGCGTTGCAGAGCACGACACTGCGATCGCGTGGGTCGAGTCGAATCTCGTCACCACTCCAACCAACTGCCCCGCAGATCTCGACGACGACCAAGATGTCGGCGCCGCAGATCTTGCACAGTTACTCGCCTCGTGGGCAACTGCGTCGGCGGATCTCGACGGCGACGGCGATACAGGCGCCGCTGACC
>JASGCF010000362.1 GCA_030054275.1 Limnohabitans sp.
ACAGAGGTGCTAAGAGCAAAGGGTGTGAATGGAGGAAGGCTGGTTGCTATGGCTAGCAATTGGTCGCGAAATCACCGAGTTCGAAGCAATCAATCCGAAGCGCCATGCGCGCAGGGTAGCGACGCGCGGCTCGTCGGCACAAAGAGCGCGCGCTTCTTGTACCTTTCCGCCATGCGAAGAAGCCACGGAGTCGGCACCCTTGGAATGAGCACCGACGGAATCGGTGCCGCGACCAAGTCCCTTCTTGCAACGACGCTTGTTGTTGCAACATGCTTGCCGCTTGGCGCATGCGACACCATGGCATCCGACTTCTCGAGTTTCACCGAGAGTTTTTCGCCTCCGACCCCTGCACAGGCTGCGCAATGGGCCGCGGATCCGAACGATCGTGAGAACGCCCGCCGCGGCACCATTCTTCTGGCGAATGCTCCTTGGGGTGGCGCCACGCCTTACCTCCGCATGTATCGGTTGTACGCGGAGGACTCGCAAGATCCGTTGGTTCGGGCTGCGGCTCTGCAAGCACTTGGCCGTCACGGCGATGCAGAAGACGCAAAGTTGGTCGCGAAGAGCCTCGAAAGCCCGTTCCGACAGGTTCGCCTTGCAGCTGCGAAGGCATTGCAGCGACTGCACGACCCAGATGTTGCCGACACCATGTGGCCGCGACTTGTGGATGCAAGCGAGGATTCGGATGTGCGAGTGGAGTTGGCGATTGCACTTGGGCAGTACGCGGCGCCGGCCGTGTTCCAAGCGTTGGTTGCAGCGATTTCACAGCGCGAACTGGCCGTGAATGTGGCGGCCGTCGATTCGTTGCGCACGATGACCGGTGCAACCATTGGACTGGATGAGAATGCGTGGCTCACCTTCTACGCGTCAAATACCGATCCATTTGCGAAGTCGCGCGAGTATCTCTACCCAACCTTCGTACGCCAACTCGATCTATGGGACTACTTGTTGTTCTGGTCACCCGTGGTGTTTGAGCGACCCGATGTTCCCGTTGGCATGAAGGTGCTGGGGATTCGCCGCACCAATGATGCAGCGCGCGAGGGCGCAAATCCAGCTGCAGAAGTTGAGTTGCCCACCGCCTCATCCGACCAACGAGAGAGCAACATCGAACGCCCTGCGTCGTCGTCGGATGGCGGGACATGACTCCTGCGATTCCCGCGCCACATGGAAGCAATCGACCCGCACCGCAGGCATGGCGCCGCGCTGGATCCGTGACCGACCTGTCGACCGCCTCGTCGACCGACCTGTCAACCGCCTTGTCGGCTGGCCTGTCGGCTGAATGTGTGCGGATCGCTCCGCCAAGCACCACCGACCTTTCCAGTCAGGTCGTCGTGCAACCGACACACGCCTTGCTCACGCGGCTTGAGTTGGAGGTCGCTCGCGGACTTGGAACCGCAGTCGACAGCTCGCGCATCTTGGGAACCTCCGTTGTCGGCGTTGTCGCCTCAATCGGATCGAATTGGCTTGCCTCGCGCGCGGGTGACTCCGCTGGCCTGAGCGTTGGGTCCCGCGTCGTTGTGCAACCTGTGCATTCGTGCGGTGCTTGCGTGCGTTGTACTCAGGGACTCGCACTTCATTGTGTTCGACGCACGATTCTTGGAATTGACCACGCATTCGGCGCACTTGCAGAGACGATTGTTGTTGATGCGCTTGCGTGTACTCCCCTGCCCTCGAAACTTTCGGAGGAGCGCGCTGTCTTTGCAGTCACGCTCGCGCGTGCAATCGAAGCCGTACGCAGAGGCGGTATCGCAGAACGCAGTTTCGTGAGCGTACTTGGCGACGACGCGCTTGCTGTACTTACTACGCTCGTCGCGCTTGAATCCAATCCGCAAGCGAGACTCGTGGCCACCCATCCGGCAACACTGAAGGTCGCAGAGCAATTCGCAATTCCGCACCGCGCACTTCATGAGATTGGACGCCGCGGAGATCAAGAGGTTGTGATCGATGCGAACGGAAGTGTTGAGTCACTTGAGGCTGCGATGCAGATGGTGCGGCCAAAGGGCGTCGTGGTTTCTGCAGGACTTTCTGCACGAACAACGGTCGAAGTTGATCTCTCGCTCTTGGCACTCGATGAAATTGAAATCCTTGGTTCTGGTTTTGGCCCACTTGTCGGGGCGCTCGACCGTTTGAGTCGCGGGATTGTCGATCCTTCACCGCTTGTTTCGCGCCGAGTGGGATTCCGCGATGTTTCGAAAGCCCTGCCACTTCTCGCAGATCCATCCGTGCAATCGGTGTTGGTGCAGGTGGATCGATGAGCGAACGGGATACAGCCGAAAGGCGCGACGAACACCTCGACAAGAACCTGCACGAACGCATCTTGATCGACAGCGCAGCGTCACCCGAAGATCCCATGGGCGTCACGAGCGCAACGCTTGAGCAAGAAGCGATGCCAGATGATGAGGGTGTCATCAAAGCCGGGCGCCTTGCTGGCAAGTCGATGTCGCAGGCAATCTGGATTCTTGCATGGCCCGTGCTCTTGCAGCAGACGATGGCAGCGGGCGTCGGCTTCGTCGACAAACTTCTTGCGGGAAATCTTCCAACAGACATCGCACGCCCCGCCATGGACGGCGTCGGTATCGGCAGTTTCGTCGGATGGTTCATCGGTATCGCCCTCACGGGCCTCGGCGTTGGCGGCCAAGCGATCATCGCGCGCGGCATGGGCTCAGGTGACCTTCGAGAAAGTCAACGCGCGCTCGGACAATCGGTTGTGCTTTCGCTTGTGTGGGGAACCGCTGTTGCAATCATCGTTGCGCTGCTCGCAGAACCACTTGCTCGCATGTCAAATCTGTCGCCAGAAGGCACGAAGGCCTGCGTGACCTATGTGCAAACGCTCGCGTGGGGACTGCCGTTTTCTGGGCTCATGATGGTCGGCGGCATGTGTTTGCATGGCTCAGGTGAGGCGCACAAACCATTTCAGATCGCGGTGTGGGTGAATGTGGTGAACTGCATCGCGTCGTGGCTCATTTCTGGAGTCGTCATTCGCGCCGCAGGTGCCACGCTTCCGAATCCTTCGCCACTTGATCCCACTCAGTGGGGTGTCTTCGGCATCGCGGCTGGAAGCACGATCAGTTACGCAGTCGGTGCGTGGATGACTTGGCGTGTCTTGCGTCGGGGCGTGAAGGATCTACGACTTGAACCTCGCGAAATGCGCTTCGACCGCGCCATGAGTTGGCGCATCGTGCGCGTCGGTGTGCCAAACTTTTTCGAGGGATTGGCGATGTGGACTGTGAACCTCTTTGTGCTTGGGTTCATCGGTCGCGCT
>JASGCF010000363.1 GCA_030054275.1 Limnohabitans sp.
AGCCCGTATGCAAGCCACGAACCCATCGCGGGCCGTCCCGGTTGCTGCGAACCAGTCATGAAGAATGTCACGCCCGGCGAATGATTCACCGCTTCCGTGTGCATCGAGCGCACAAGACAAATGTCGTCCGCGATGTCGCCAATCGCAGGAAGAAGTTCGCTGATCTCAAGTCCCGACGCGCCACACTTCCGAAACGGCTTGATCGCCGGAAGCGCGGGCCACTTGGCGTATCCGCTCGACATCGTGGAAAGCCGCGTGCTACCACGCACCGATTCGGGAATGTCTTGACCTGCATGGAGTGCGAGTGCTGATTTTGGATCAAAGAGATCGATATGCGACGGACCGCCGCCCTGCCAAAGACAAATGACGCGCTTTGCCTTCGCCACGACATGTGGAAGTTCGGGCAACGCACCAAGCGCGGGACGAGCCCCCATCGCAGAACCTGCGCTTGCCGCAGCGTCACGGGCAACGAGAGAGGCGAGCGCAACGCCGCCAATCCCATGCATGGAGGTGCGCAGAAAGTGACGACGCGTGTGCTGCGAATGATCACTCACGGGTCATCGCCTCATCGAGGTTGTAGATCGTCAAACATGCCACGGCAAGCGCAGGGTCTACCTCGCCAGACTGCGCCACGCGCCCCTTCACACGCTCGTCATCGACCATCTGCTGTAGCACGCGCAGTTCATCGACACTGGGACTTCGCGCCGTCACGCGCTCAAACGCTCGCGAGAGACGCATTGCATCATCCGAGCTTTCTCTCGCAACCAACGCAGCAAGCGCTTCGGCCGCTTCCATCCATGTAGGATCGTTGAGTGTGGTGAGCGCGTGGAGCGGCGAGGCCGTGATTGCTGTCCGCACAGTGCAACGCTGTCGTTGCGACGAGTCAAACATGTTGGCAGGCGCGATGGTGCGACGCCAGAAGGTGTACACGCTGCGTCGATGAAGATCATCACCCGTCGAAGTTGGATAGGTGAAGTCGCGTTCTTTCGTAATCGCCAGCGGCTCCCACACATGCGCTGGCTGCGCAGGATAGACCGGCGGCCCGCCCAATCTTTCGACCAACAAGCCACTGGTCAGGAGCGCGAGATCGCGCAAGATCATCGCGGGCAAGCGAAATCGCGGCGCTCGCGCGAGAAGTCGATTTTCAGGATCGCGCTGTTGAAGTTCGCTCGTCACGCAACTCGACTGTCGATATACGCGGCTCGTGACGATGAGGCGATGCAAGCGCTTCATGCTCCACTGTTCTTCGCGCAAGCGAACAGCAAGTGTGTCGAGCACTTCTTGGTAGATCGGACGATCACCTTGCACACCAAAGTCTTCGGCAGTGCGCACAAGCCCTTCACCGAAGAAAGTCTGCCATGCACGATTCACAGCAACGCGTGCAACCAACGGATTTTCGGGTTTGAACATCCACTGCGCCAGACCGAGTCGATTGCGTGGCGCATCGCTCGCAAGTGCGGGCAGAAATGCGGGCGTTTGAAAGGCGACAGGTTCGTCCGGCGAAAGGTACTCGCCGCGCCTCAGTACGCGCGTCTCGCGCGGAGCATCATCCGACATCGTCATCACACGCGGCCATGACTCGCGAAGAAACTGTTCCAGCGCAGACTTCGCGGGGTCGCGGGTTGCTGCTTCATCGCCCGCAGCCGTCACAGCCGCTTCGAGTGCTGCACGCCGCGAGCGTTGCGCTTCGCTTGCTGGCTCAATCCACGGCCGCGCAAGCCGGAAGCGACCATCCGCGTGATCGACGATGCCAGACTCCGGAACCCGATTGAACGCATCAAGAAGCGCGTAGTAGTCGCGTTGTGTCACAGGGTCATACTTGTGATCGTGGCACTGCGCGCACGACACAGTCAGGCCCAACCATGTTGTCGCAGTCGCATCCACGCGATCGAACAGCGCAATCCAGCGATTTTCTTCCGGAATCGCACCACCTTCGCCATTCAGAAGATGATTGCGCAGAAACGCCGTTGCAATACGCGTGTCGTCGGTTGATTCGGGAAGCAGATCCCCCGCCAGCATCGCGCTTGAAAGTTGGTCGTAGGGAACATCACGATTCAACGCGTCGATCAGCCAATCGCGCCAGACCCACTGAAAGGTATCACCGTCCTGTTGAAACCCGTTGGAATCGGCGTAGCGCGCCGCATCGAGCCACGGAAGCACTTGCTTCTCTCCGTACCGCGCACTTGCGAGCAATCGATCGACAACGCGCTCGTAGGCATCTGGTTGGGTGTCGGCGATGAACGCTCTGAGTTCCGCCTGCGTGGGCGGTAGACCCGTCAGGTCCAATGAAACGCGGCGAAGGAGCGTCGCACGATCTGCTTCGGCCGAGAGTTGCAGGCCTTCACGGGCCAACCGCGCAGTGATCAACGCGTCGATGGGATGTGCGCCCTCAGGAGTGGCGGTTGCAATCGGCGGCACGAAGGCCCAATGTGGCTCGTACACAGCGCCGTCGTTCATCCAACGCGTGAGAAGCGCTTTTTCATGGGCATCGAGTGTTCGGTGCGAATCGGGCGGAGGCATGACCTTCTTCGGATCGTTCGAGCGAATGCGCGTGAGGAGTGAACCACGCGCGGCGCGCTTCTCGCCAATCGCACCTCGCGCAACGGCCGCCTCACGCACATCAAGCCGCAGATCAGCTTTCCGCACCGCTGCGTCAACCCCGTGGCAGTGAAAGCACTTTTCGGCAAGAATTGGCCGAATCTCGCGATCGAACGAAATGCGCGTCGCGTCCGCCTGCGCGTCGACGCGCGCATGCGCAACGGTCATGGCAAGTCCATGCATGCGTGCAGCGATCGCCAACACGACAACGAACACGATGGCTGCAGCGACGCGCGCGGACATGCTGTGAGTGTGGCAGATCTTCGTGCTTGCGCCAAGCCGCAAACAGCGTGTTGGCGTTGTCTCGTACGATCGTGTGTATGGATCGAGATCATCAAGACTTCTCGGCACGGGTTGCCTTGCTTCGCGCGCTCGCGGATTCCGCGGACGCGATTGCCATGCTGCACTTTCAACGGATCGATCTTGTGACTCGGTCAAAGCACGATGACTCCCCCGTCACCGAGGCCGATCTGGCAATTGAGTCGGCGTTGCGAGCCAAAATCCGCGAGGTGTTCCCGATGGACGCGATGCTCGGGGAAGAGCACGGGGAAGAACACGGGGAAGAACACGGGGAAGAGCACGGGAGCGCGCCCGCTGCGATGGCCCGAT